>DNVQ01000001.1 GCA_003507475.1 Candidatus Moraniibacteriota bacterium
CCAGAAAATTCAGCTGGAGTGGTTATGGTTAATTCTTCAAACGGTTCCATCTTTTGACCATCCACTTCTTTGATAATTACGCGCGGTTGAGAAACTTGCACCTCAAATCCTTCGCGTCTCATGTTTTCCAGTAACACTGCCACGTGTAATTCCCCTCGGCCATACACCGTAAAATTATCTCCGGTAAAATCAACACGAAGTCCCACATTAATTTCCAATTCTTTCTTGAGTCTTTCTCTGATTTGCTCTCGAGTTACGAATTCCCCTTCTTTTCCAGCAAATGGAGAACTATTTACCAAAAACTCCAAAGCAATCGTCGGCTCATCTACTGTGATGGCTGGTAAGATTTCAGCATCTTCTTTGGCGCAAATTGTTTCTCCAATATCAATATTTTCTATTCCGGCAATCATCACAATATCTCCCGCTACTGCTTCTTGCACTTCTTTTCGTTTAATTCCCTCAAAAGAAAACATTTTAATAATTTTTCCTTTTCGAATTTCTTTATTATCAGCTTTAATAAAAACCGGTTCTAATTTTATCACTCCTTCAAAAATTCTCGCTACCGCTAGTCTTCCCAAGTAATCATCATAAGCCAAAGAAAACGGTTGCAAGCGAAGCGGTACAGTCATATCGTTTTTAGCAGCTGGCACATGTTTTAAAATCATATCCAAAAGAGGAGTCATGCTATCAGATTCATCCTCCGGTTTATTTTTGGCAATTCCTTGCTTTCCGATACTATAAACGATTGGAAATTCCAATTGCTCATCAGTTGCGCCAAGCTCCAAAAATAATTCAAAAATTTCATCTTCCACCTCTCCTAGTCGAGCAGCTGGTTTATCAATTTTATTTATCACCACCATTGGCTTGTGTCCAAGTTCCAACGATTTCTTTAATACAAATCTGGTTTGAGGCATTGGTCCTTCCTGAGCATCCACGACCAAAACCACGCTATCAATAGCACGTAACACTCGTTCCACCTCGCTTCCAAAATCGGCATGTCCGGGAGTATCCACTATATTAATTTTAGTGTCTTTATAAATGATTGAGGTGTTTTTGGCGTAAATCGTAATTCCTCTTTCCTTCTCAAGAGCATTGCTATCCATACTGTCATCTTGACCAGCTGCACCTGTTTGTTTCATTATCGCGTCAGTAATCGTAGTCTTTCCATGATCCACGTGAGCAATAATTGCGATATTTCGTATATCCATAATATTTTCTGTTTAAAAATGAAGCTGAAATTAACTTCATCCATTTTAAATTTATACTTAATGCTAAAACTACACTAAAAAAACAATATTCCACGAGCATAACCCGTGGTCTTTTAGTGTTTGGATAAAAACTGTATCCTTCCTTAAAAGCCTAATTATTATAGCAGATTAATGGGAAAAGTCAAACGATGTCCTCTACGAATTACGAACTTATACGAAATTACGAAAAAAAACTCCCCTCTCCCCATTGTAATCAAGGGGGAGAACTAAAGAGGGGGTTTCTTACCAATTCGTTAACTCGTTAATTCGTTAACTAAACAATAAATAATTAAAATTTTCAACATTCTGCTAATTTCTCCTCAATCCTCTCACTATGCTTTTCCGTTTCTTCTTTCAATAATTTCATCACTCTATCAAAATCATCGCTTATTCCGTAGAAAACTTCAAAAAACTTTTTTTCTATCATAGAATTTTCTACATCTTTGGCAAAAACTAAAGCATCGAATAAAGTTAGCTCCATTTTGCTAAAATCTTCCAAAGCCTCTTTTGCATGTTCCGTACTACTTTTTATCAATGGCAGATTAAAGCGCTCGTCATCATTCAAAGAAATATCTCTTTTTTGAATGTTCATATTAAGAACTTCCAACCAATAAGCATGTTTATTTTCCTCTTCGGATAATTTTTTCCAAAATTCTTTTTCAGTCGGAATTTTATCCGCAAACAATTGATACAAGTCTTTCAAAATTAACTCATAGCTTCTCATTAACTCCAAAACATCATCAGTATTATTTTTTATTTCACTCATATTTTTTCTTGCCCCGTTAAATTGCGGTAATCCGCACTATTTAACTGGGGTTATTTTTTAATTTAAAAGCCGTTATATTTTTTGCTCTTTCGTTAGGATATGCCCAAGCCTTTTTGAAAATATCAAAAGAAACTGTTCTATTCTCAATACCTGGTAAACCTGGATCATTCAAGATAAAATTATTGTCATCATATCCTTTAATTATCACGAAATGGCTGGCGTATCCTTGTTCGTCATCTAAAATTCTTGAATTCAAACTCACAACAACGACATATCCTTCATTTATTAAATTGAATATATCTTGTTTTTTAGGAATTATTTTTATGGTTTTTATATTTTCTAAAAAAACCTTACTTGATTTTCTTTCTTTTCCTATATCACTTTTTCTTATCTGAATTTCTGCTATTTCCTTTCCAAATTCTTCCATTAAATATTTCTCGCCTCTATCTATAAATTTATTGTAATCAAAAATTTCAATATTCACCACTTCAAAACCATTTTTCTGCATCCAAATTAATGCTGCCATAGACCATGTCCAAAGTCCTTCTTTTTTTTCACTAATTGTATCAAGTTCTTCAAAAGAAAAATCTCGACTTGGAATAAAGAATTTTAAAATCATTTTTAATGAAGCCTGAAAGCAATGAGTGTTATCAATAGTATTTTCGTAAAAAGGAATATTTTTTATAACTTTATTCATAAATCGTACGCATTACAAATATTGCAATACATTATTTTATATTTATTTTTTCACTCTCGAAACTCTCGTTAGCCCTGAGCAAGTCATTATTTTAATTCCTTTCTTTTCCAGTTCATCTAAAAATAAATTTACCCCAATGTTATCAGAGGAAATATGTCCAGCAATTACCACATTAATATGTGCTTTTTCGGCTGCCTCTCTGTGTTTTTCACTTTGATGCATAGCAATAATTGTTCCTACTCCGGCATTGGCCATTTTTTCATAAATTTCCGGACTGCCCTCCGTACCTCCTGTAATTTCAGTTACGGCAATTTTACCAGCTCTATTTTCTTTATTACCCGCAAATAAAGTCGGCCCTAAACCATATTTTTTAGCATCTTTGTATTCCGGTACGCCTTCTAATAATTCAATTATTTCACTCACGTATTCCGGTTTTTTCTTTTCAATTAAATTTTTCAAAAAAGTCGCCACCGCATTATCTGCGGGTGTATGCACATTCATAAAATTCATTTTTAAATTTTGAGCCGCCATGGGAGATTTGAAATGATTGGCTGGATTTACACTTCTAGAAACTTCGCTAATTCTAATTTTCATCAAACTTTCTGCCACATTTATCGGCACTCCGTACATTGCCAAAACATCCGCCTGCAAATGCATCACGTCATCAAGATATGAGAGACCTTTGCCAATTGGATGATGCGCAATTACCGCATCTACCCCCAATTCTTTGGCAATTAATAATTCTCCTGCATCAATATCTATTCCCACCATCACTTTTTTAATTTGATTCCCACTATCAAAATGGATAGTTGAATCCATATAAGGATTAGATAATTTTTCCTTATCAAAAGATTCCTTCTCTTCTTTGGTTAATTTAGAATATTGTTTATTTTTTCTTTCCAATATTTTTTTCACTTCTTTTTCTCCACGCAAATCATTTTTGATCCCAAAATCAATGGCTAACCTGTAAATTTCTTGTAAATTCATATCTTTATTTTTAAAATTAATTAATGAATTTTTTCTGGCTTTTGACCAATCAATATAATCAACTGAATCATTTTTACTCCAGAATTCTTTTTCCTGTTTTTCATTTTTAAACTTAGGAATTTTTTTAAAATTTTTCATAAATTTTCTTGTTTTAATATTTTTGACGGGGAAAGATATTTCTATCTTTCCCCCATTTAAATTTCACAATTTTTATCCTAAGACTGGATTACTGCAGCCAAAATACCATTTCTTCGGTTTCCGATCCCAATCTTGCTGATGCAACCAATCTGCAAAGGACTTTTACAAGATGGGATGTCACTGCTCAATATAGATTCTTTAATAGAAGAATTTTGATTGCCCACTAACGCAACAGTATTTATTACAGATTTTCTATCGTCTTCCCTCTCCCAACCCATGAATCTTTGTATCGAAGAAAAGAATCCTTGAAACAAATACGCATCCTGAAACATGGACACCTCCCATCCGAATAGTTTTGCCATTTTTCTTTCCTCATCCATAGCTGCACATACTTTAAGCCATTCCTTATCCGTAAAACTACTAACGGGAAATGTGTTTTCGAGCATACTCACTCCTTTGTGAAATTTATCTTTGAGAATTATTTTAAATTCTCCTTTAAAAAACTATTTAACTCTTCAATCTTAATTCTTGTTTGTTCCATCGTGTCCCTGTCTCTAACAGTCACACTATCATCTTCCAAAGTTTCAAAATCCACCGTCACGCAATAAGGAGTCCCAATTTCATCTTGTCGGCGATATCTCTTTCCAATATTTCCATTATCATCAAACTCACACATAAACTGCATCTTTAAGCCATCGTAAACCTCCTTAGCTTTAGCCACCAGCTCAGGTTTGTTTTTGAGAAGTGGAAAAATTGCCACCTTTATTGGAGCTAAATATTTAGGAAATTTCATCACCACCCTCTCACTGCCATCTTCCAATTTTTCTTCAGTGTAAGCAGCCAACATCGCTACCAGTATAGAACGGTCCAATCCGACGGTCGGCTCGATAACATGCGGGATAAATCTTCTATTATTCTCCGCATCAAAATATTCCAATTTTTTACCCGAAAATTTGGAATGTTGTGTTAGATCAAAATCCCCCCGATGAGCCAAACCAAATAATTCTCCAAAACCAAATGGAAATCTATATTCAATATCTACTGTTTTTCTAGAATAATGAGATAGTTTTTCTTTGGCATGCTCATATCTTCTTAAATCTTCTTTTTTGGCTCCCAGTAGGCCCGCGAATTCTTCTTGAAAAATTAACCAATTTTCAAAAACATCTTCCCATTTACTTTGCGGATCGATAAAATATTCGATTTCCATTTGTTCAAATTCGCGAAGTCTGAAAATAAAATTACCCGCCACTATTTCATTGCGAAAAGCTTTACCGATTTGTGCGATTCCAAAAGGAACTTTTACCCGCATCGAATCGATAATATTTTTAAACTCGATAAATATCGCCCCAGCTGTTTCAGGACGCAGATAAACATCTCCATAATAACCATTCATTTCCGTTTTAAACATCATATTCATCTCTCGCACGTTGGTCCAATCAGACTCACCGCACTCCGGACATTTGACTTTCTCTTCTTTTAAAACCTTGGTCATTTCTTCGAGTTGTCCCTCTANNCATTTTTTACAATCCACCATCGCGTCATTAAATCCACTAGTGTGTCCGGAGGCTTCCCAAAGTTTAGAATTTAATAAAATCGGCCCATCAATTCCTACGATATCCATCCGTTCTTGCACAACTTTTTTCCACCACAGCTTTTTGATGTTATTTTTTAGTTGTGTTCCATACGGACCATAAGAATAAGAATTAGCAAATCCTCCGTAAATTTCACTAGATGGAAAAACAAATCCTTTTCTCTTACAAAAAGAAACAATTTTTTCCATTAAATTATCCTGGTTTTTTTCTTCTGTCATATTTTTTATTAGCTTTTTAGCTTCTTAGCATTTAGCTAATTAGTTAAAAAATTAAATTAATTTTTATATACTTAACTGGTATATTCAACATTTTATTCCTAAAATCCTACACTCCTAATTTCCTAAAATAAAAATCCTCATTCCAAACAATCTAAAAAATTTAAATTGCTAGAACGAGGATTCTCGCGGTTCCATCTAGCTTGCCTCGACGTAGCTTTAGCGAAGTCGGGCTTACCGACATAAAAAAGCACTTGAGGCCACCTTGATTTTTATTCAATTTTCTCATGAAGAGGTTCCAATCCCTTCCTTTTAAAATATTACTCCAAAAAAATAAATAGTCAAGAGAAAATTTTTGCAAAAAGATTTTCAAACCCCCTCTCCCCTTGGGAGAGGGCTGGGGTGAGGGTATGTATTCTCTTCCCCTCTCTGTCCCGACGAGTACATCGAGATATCTCTCCCATAGGGAGAGAATGTGTATTTGTTAATTCAAAAAAACAAGCGTTTTGGAAAACATGTTTCCAAAACGCTCAAGAATGAATCATAAAAATTTTCTATTGAATATATTTATTTTTTCTTTCCTTCTTTTTCTACTAAAGCGTATTTTCGCTTATACTCTCCGGCTTTTATATAAACCTTGGAATTAGGAACGGTAGTTCCCTCAGCAATAGGCCCTATTGATTTTTCCTCAGTCAAAATCGCCTCTTCTTGGACATCCAGTGAAGCTTGCTCTGAATTTTCAGGATCTTCAGCAGGTGGATTCGCAAGATTATTCAAAATAGCCTTAGCATCACTGAGTCTATTTCCAATAAAAATACCCGGATGAAAACCACCCTTAACGCCCTGACCATTTGGTTCCCTTGATTGATTTACCGGCAAATTATTTTCCGAGGAGTTATTTCCATTTTGCATTTTAGCGCAAGAACATAGCGCAAATATAATTATAAAAACAATTACCCTATTCACAATCTTATTCATTTCCCAATTTCTCCCTAATAAATAAAAGAACTAAAAAAAATACTACCGCCTCACATGACCTGTAGTATTATAAGTAAACTATGTTATTTGTCAAAAACTTAATAGCAACCAATAACTCACAACTAGTAAATAGAAGAAAATTATTAATTTTTCATTTTTAATTATTCATTTTACGAATTAACTCCTCGTACACCTTAATCATTTTTTCTGCGCAAATTTTGCTTGTATATTTCTCTCTCGCTTCTTTTTTGGCATTTTTTCCCAAAATACCAACTAATTTTTCATCTGCTAACAATGATTTTATTTTTTTAGAAAAATTATTATCCGTGCTCAATAATCCTGTTTTTCCATCCTCTATTAAATCTCCCACTCCCAAAGAATCTATCGCCATTATAGATAGTCCCATATACATAGCTTCCGTTATGATAGTTCCTTGAGTTTCGCTTTTTGAAGCATAGACAAAAATATTAGCCAAGCTCATGTAATTTTTTATTTCATCTTTTTCAATAAGCCCAGTAAAAAATACTCGCTCGCTTACCTTGGCCCTATTCACTATTTCTATTAATTTATTTTTTAAATATCCGCCCCCACCCAAAATAAAGACTGCCTCGGTATTTATTTTTAAAATTTTTACAACTTCTTTTACTAAAAAAATAACATTTTTTTCTTCCGTTAGCCTTGAGATGGATAAAATTATTTTTTTATTTTTATCTATTCTTAAACTTTCCCTAATCTGATTCGAATTATAATTCTGAAACATTTTTTCATTCACTCCTGTAGGGATAGTTATGATTTCCCTATTAACTACTCCCCACTTTTTAATAATTTCACCAACCGAATCGGTGGGGATAATTACTTTATCAGCTCGATTGGCATAATCAACTGAATTTCCAATCACCCATTTAGCAGATAACTTCTGTGGCAAAAAAGGAGCATAATGAGTATATTTATCATAAATAGTGTGCCAAGTAAAAACCAAGGGAACTCTTTTTTTCTTAGCCCAATTCATTGCCGCTTTGCCTAGCAGATTAGGATGTTGAGAATGAATTATATCAAAATCTAATTTTTCAATTATTTCATTGACCTTTTTTGAATAAGGAATCGGCAGTGGATATTTTATTTTATATTGAATATCTATCGAGGGATATCTGAAAATATTCTTATCTTTATCTTTATAATCTTTATTGTGAGGAGCAAAAACATAAACAGTATGTCCATTTTTTATAAATTCCTCCCTAAAACTCTCAATGGAGGTTGTTACCCCATAAGGATTCGGGAGATAATTGTTGGTAAAAATTGCAACCTTCATAATTTAGAATTTTAGGTTTTTAGGAATTAGCTTTTTAGCAATTCAACTATTTATTCCATAAACATATTTCCATCATTTAAATATTTGTCCCTGAATCTAAAAAGCTACCAACTAAGAAACTAATAAACTATTCTCTATATTGACTTTATGAATTCAAGTATCTCTTCAAACACATGCTCGTTTTTAATATCAGAAATAAATGTGTGGTAAGATTTTTTTATATACTTTTTCTTTTTATGAGTTGAACCTATTTTTTTATAAATTTTCCTCAGGCTTTCCCGAGCGATCACATAATCACTTGAAGACTGCATGATAAGACAAGGCTGTTTTATTTTTTCCAGATTTTTTCTGGAAAGTTTAATAAGCTTACCCAACTCCAATACGCTTTTAATTGGATAAGTCTGATAAGAAATTTCCCGAATAATGGTTTTTTGAGTCTCAAGAGTCGGCAGATAAAATTTTTTTTGATATTTTTTAAATAAACCTATGAATAACATCCACAGTTTTCCTATTCTTTCTAATTTTATCCGATAGGGAGTGGCTAAAAGTACCAGACCTTTTATATCCTCATTCTCCTTCGCCAGGTGCATCGCCAAAATCGAACCCATAGATGTCCCGCCTACAAAAACTTCCCGATTCTCTTCTTTTAATTTAAAATAAGCTTTTTGAGAATCAATTATCCAATCTTCATACTTCACTTTTTCCAGATCGGTATATATCGTTCCGTGTCCGCTAAGCATCGGTGCATAAACAGTATATCCAGCTTCATTTAAATATACCCCCAATCGCCTAAATTCATATGGTACTGCTGTCCAACCATGCAAAAGTAAAATCGCCTTACCATTTGTGCCTTTGAAATGGAAAGATTTATTAATTAAGTGCCTCTCATTCTCGCAAAGAATTCTTGGATTAACAAATAAAATATTCTTTGTTTTTTCTAAAATTTTTCTTACCATATTTAAATCAATTGAATTCCTTAAACTATTCATCCATAATTCTATCCTTTTTGAGCTATTTGAGCAATGAGATTGTTTAAGAATATAAGAATCTAGGAATTTGAGAATTAATTAATTTCAAAATCCAAATTTCCAATTCCAAATAAATGTCAAATGACAGAATGCTTAAATTATCGTATTTTTGAAATTTGGATTTAGGATTTTATTTGATATTTGTAATTGGAATTTTGACATTTTGTATAATTGCTTTAATGATATGTGTCGATATGCTAATCCACCATATCCTCAACTATCTTCCCTATCTCCCTAATATTCTCTTTCATTTTTTCCAATTCCCTATCTAATTCATGCATTCGTTCTGCTATCATTTCGCGCTCTTTCTCTAAGTCGCGAATTTTATCTTTTAATTGAGATAGATTATCTGCCATATTTTTATTTTTTAATTAATAAGTTATACACTTCAATTATATCATAATGAAAAAGCTGTGTTTTGTAGAGACGGGATTTATCACGTCGCTCGCGAACGACGTGATTTATCCTGTCACTCGCGAGCGACCAGGATTTATCACGTCTGAAAATATACAAATTTAAGACGCAATAAATTGCGTCTCTACATCCTAGGAACATTAAACAAATATCTATTTCAATAATTCTTTAGATTTGTAATTTTTATAAATATTCATCCCTATCAGAGAAATCAGTACCAGCCCCATAATTAACCATCCCGCCCATTCAATATATTGCTTTATTTCTCGCCACATATATCCATAAAAATATCCCATCGCCACCAAAAATCCGCTCCAGACAATTCCTCCTAAAATTGAATATTTTAAAAATCTCCAAAAACTCATCTTTACAATTCCTGCGGCCACAAAAGTTGCCCAACAAATTCCCGTCGTAGACTTAACAGTAAAAATTATTTTTCCTCCATGATTTTCAAAATATCTCTCCATTCTTCTGATTGTTTTCTCTCTAATCCCTATATATTTTCCAATTTTATTCACAAAAGGCATCCCCCAAAAATAACCCGCTACATAAAAAAGTATATCCCCAATAACATCTCCCAATATTGAAAATATTAACACTAGCCAAACATTAAAAGCCCCCAGAGAAGCCAAAACTGCTGCCATTAAGGTAGAAATCGGTCCCTCAATAACCATGAGTGGCAAAATCACCCAATATCCATAATGGCTCATAAAATTAAATATTTGTTGCCCTGTTAGTTCCATAAAATTCATTTTAGCATATTAGCACATATCGTATAACATGCATCATTAAAACATAAAAACATTAAATAACAAGTCATTAGTCACCAGCAATCAGTCATCTAAAAGTATTATGTATTTATTATTTAGTATAAATTCTTAAATCATAAATCATACATCTTGAATCCTTAACTATCAATTCGTTAACTCGTTAATACGTTAACTAAATAATAAAAAATGTAACATTTTCAACAACTAAAACAATTCAACTCCGCCAACTGGCGGATAAAACATCTATAGCCCATTCCTATCCTTATTCAAATTATGCTCATCTAAAGTAACTGAGAAAATTGTTTTTCCTGTCTCGGGATTATTTAAAAAATAAACATAGTCAGTTTTAGCGGGATATATGGCCGCCAAAATAGAATCAAGTCCCGGATTGGAAATTGGTCCTGGTGGAAGTCCGGAGTTGAGATAAGTATTGTAAGGAGATTTTATCTGAGTATCTTCATATGAATATTGTTTTTTATTTTCTCCGATAATAAAAGCTAGAGTAGCGCAACTTTGAAAAGCTTGCCCGCTATCTTTGCGGTTATAAAATATTCCACTCACTATTTTCTTATCTTCGGGAGTCCTCACTTCTTTTTCGATAATGCTAGCCATGGTCATTATTTCAGAAATATTTTTTCCTTGACGCTTAATTTCAGTTTGCATATCTGAAGAAAATTTTTCCTCAAAATTCTCTAGCATTTTTTTAATGATGTGTTCCTCATCTTCATCCACAAAGAAAAAGTATGTATCCGGAAATAAATATCCCTCCAGATCCATATTGGCAGGAATATCACCCAAGAAACTCATTTGGTATTTATCCTTGAAGTATTGAGGTTTCTTTGTCAGCTCCAAAAACTTATCTTTATCGAAACCATTTTCCCCCAATCGTTCTCCCATTTGCTTTAAAGAAAACCCCTCAGGAAAAGTTATTTTCTTAGATTGTTTCTCATCATTTTTATCCCCCTCTGCCAAAATCATTACGATTTCCAGGACCTTTAAATCAGAATTCAAGATGTATTTTCCAGCTTTTATTCTTCCTCTATAATCATTTTTATAAACATACCAAACGAAATAAATTTTATTCCCGATTAGACCCTCCTTTTCTAAATTACTAGCAGTATTCCAAATATTTTCCCCTTTTTTTACTTCAAAATTAACTACTTTTCCTGTTTCTCTCTTATCTTTCATCAAGAAAATAGCGCTAAAAACCACGCCTATCGCTAAAATTATTATCCCTATTTTTTTATACATAACACAGTAGTTAAAAGTTAAAAATGCAAAATTAAAAGTTTG
>DNVQ01000026.1:0-5975 GCA_003507475.1 Candidatus Moraniibacteriota bacterium
TATATTTGTTTTTATGATAGTTATTAGATTTTCAAGAACAGGAAGAAAAAATAAACCCCAATTTAGATTGGTTGTTCAAGAGCACACAATTTCCCCAACTGGAAGACATATTGAGATTGTAGGTAGCTGGGATCCACATCAGAAAAAAGGTGTTTTTAAGAATGAAAGAATTCAATATTGGCTAAGTAACGGAGCTCAAGCTTCAGATACGGTGCATAATTTATTGGTTTCTCAAAAAATTATCGAAGGTGAAAAAAGAGATATTAAGATTAAAAAGACTGAGGAGGTAAAAGCAGAGGGAGAGACAGCTGCTGAAACTAAAGCAGAAACTCCAGCAGAGGAAGCTCCAAAAGCGGAGTAGTTATTGACAGATAAGCAATTGGACTATATAGTAATTAAGTGAAAAATGAATAATCCGCAGACAGTAGGCAATTAAAATAAGACCTGCCGAGGATAAAAGACAATTTTCTTAAAAGTTGTTTTTATCAAAGTTCTGCATTAAAAAAGCAGAATTTTTTATTAAGAAAATAATTAACATTACCTCAAGTGGTATAAAATTAAAAATATGTTAACAAGATCACGAAAAGAGGAGATAGTTAAGGAATTAACTGAAAAAATCAAATCCTCAAAATCAATAGTTTTTGCTGATTATAGGGGAGTTAAGACTAATGATATCAATGAGTTGAAGAGTCGCTTGAAGAAAGAAGGCACCAATCTGACAGTGGTAAAGAAAAAGTTGGTGGATCTTTCTTTAAAAAATGCCCAAATTGAAATGGACATTAAAAGTATGGAAGGTCAATTGGCAATCACCATTTCTGATAATGATGAGGTGGCGCCAGCTAGAGTTTTGAGTAAGTTTGCCAAAGAAAATGAAAATTTGAAAATTTTAGGAGGAGTTTTAGGGGTTAAGGGTATGAGCGCTCAAGAAGTTAATGCCTTGGCCAAACTTCCAAGCAAGGAAGAGATGTTGGCTAAATTGGTGGGAACTTTGAATGCTCCAGTCTCAGGCTTCGTTAATGTATTGGCTGGCAATATGAGAGGCTTGGTAAATGTAGTGAAAGCAATTGCCGATAGTAAGGCGTAATAAATTGTTAAATTGTTAAATTGCTAAAAGGTTAAATTGTTAAAAAATTAATTTAAATAATAAAGTAATTCAAGAAACATTAAAACATTAAAACATTAAAACATTAAAGCAATTTGTGTTCTGGTGTTCATTTGTTCTAGTGTTTAATTGATTAAAGTTATGACAGAAGAAAAAAAAGAAGTAGTGGTTCCTGAGAAGTTTGAAAAACTAGTTGCTGAAATTGAGAAAATGAGTGTTCTTGATCTTTCAGAATTGGTAAAAGTTTTAGAAGATAAATTTGGTGTAAGTGCTGCTGCTCCAATGATGATGGGAGCTATGCCAGTTGCTGGAGAAGCTGCTGCTGTTGAAGAAAAGAGTCAATTTGATGTAGAATTGACATCTGCTGGAGACAAGAAAATCAATGTTATCAAGGTTGTTCGTGAAATCACCGGTCTTGGTCTAAAAGAATCTAAAGATATCGTTGACGGAGCTCCAAAAGTTATCAAAGAAAAAGTTGCTAAAGCTGACGCTGAAGAAATGAAAAAGAAATTGGAAGAAGCTGGCGCAAAAGTTGAGTTGAAATAATTTTACTTTCAATAATAAAAAAATCCGCTTAGTGCGGATTTTTTTATTTCCTACGAATTACGAATTAAAAAAAGCTTATAAAAAATGGTTAGGTCACTAGTCAAAAGTCAGCAGTCATCGAAGTCAAAAAGTACCCTGATGACTGATTGCAGATGACTGATGACCTTGAGTGTTTTAATGCTAAGGTGCTAACATGTTAATATGAATTAATGCAAACAATTTTGCTTTTGGGCGTATAATATAGGTACAATGAATCATTTAAATAACAGTGCCGACGATAAGGATTTAGTAAAGGCGGCCCTAGTAAATCCAGATGAATTTAAGGTTATAGTGGATCGGTACTGGAACCGGTTGTTTTGTTATATTCGCCGAATGTCTTATTTTACCCAAGAAGACATTGAAGATATTTTGCAAGAAGTATTTATAAAAATCTATAAATATTTAAATGACTATAATTCGGAAATGGCTTTTTCTACCTGGATTTATCAGATTACTCGAAACGCGACTATCGATGAAATTAGGAAAAGAAAATCTCGTCCAATGACAATTTGGCTTGAAGATGAAGATTTGATAAAGGTTTTAAAGTCCGGGCTCAATTTGGAAAAAGATTATATTGCCAAAGATTCCATGGAAAAATTGAAAAATATCATTGTGAAAATGCCAGATAATTACAGAGAAGTTTTAGTTTTGAGATTCATTGAGGAAAAAAGTTATGAGGAAATAATGGATATTGTGCAGATGCCCAAAGGAACTATTGCTTCGCTAGTAAATAGGGGAAGAAAAATGATAATGGAAGAAGCCAGAAATAATAAGATAATATAAATTAAAATGTTTTTAGATAAACTTGTATGAAAAATAATTACGCTCAAAAAATAATCGAAAAGATAAAACAAGAAAAGATAGTTCCTAAATCAAGATTTTTTTTGAATTGGAAAAATTATGTTTTTTGGCTTATTTGGTTATCAACCTTATTTTTGGGAGCGATATTTTTTTCTTTTATTATTTTAAATCTTTTAGATATTCACCCACTGGTGATTCGCCAATTGGGCTTGGGAAAAATATTTTTTATTTTAGCTAGAACAGCTCCCTATCTTTGGATATTTTTAGCGCTCTTGGCGGGAATTAGCGGATTTATGGCAATTAGAAAAACTAAGCGGGGTTACAGATATAGCGTACTTTTTATTACTAGTATTGGGGTTTTATTTATCTCTATGCTGGGCGCGATTTTGCATATGTCCAAAGTTAATAGAAATATGGGCGGAAAAATTTTTATTAAAAATAGAATTTCTAGAGAAATGGCTTTTCCTATGGAAAAAAGATGGCGTCATCCTGAAGAAGGAATGCTGGGAGGACAAATTATCGAAATAAAAGAGAGAGCTTTTGATTTAAGGGGATTTAATGGAAAAATTTGGGAAGTTCATTATTCAGATGGAACAAAATTTAAAATTAAAAAGATAGAGAAAGATATGAATGTGGCGGTAATCGGGGAAAAATTTGGAGAAAATAAATTTAGAGCTTTCTTAATATTACAACCGCCATTTAATGAGAGACCAATGATGAGGAGATAAGATTATGCTAGCATGTCAATATGTTGGTGTTTTAACAGGAAAGTAATCTAACATTGAGACAATATAAATAATAAGTCATCAGCCAAAAGTCATCTGGTCATTAGTTCTTAATGTTAAAATTTTCAATCTGTTAACTCGTTAACTAAATAATAAATAACTCAATAATATAGAGATGATAGAATAATTTTATTTTTTATTCGTACATTCGTAAAAATTCGTAATTCGTAGAGACCGCAAACTTTATTTTTTATTTTCGTATTATTTATGTAGTAAGTGTATGGTTCAATATTTTTTTGAATCAGCATATCTTAATAAATAATAAGTAAAAAATAAAAAATGCTAAAAACGAATATAAAATTGGGTGCGCTATGTGTGTTCGCGTTTTCTTTGGTTATTGTTTTATCTGGGTGTAAAGATAGAGTTGAATCTCAAGAGCAAAAACAAAATCAAACACAGGTCAGTCAACCAGATCAATCTCAAGAAATCCAAGAGCAAAAAGAGGAGGGTGAAAACTTGAAAAACTATCCCCGAAATGGAAATCCTCCAGCTCAAATGATAGAGGTGTGTAGTGGTAAATCCGAAGGAGACAACTGCGAAGTTTCCATGCGAAGGAAAAATAGCGAAGAAATCGAAAACAAAAGAGCGGGGATTTGTAAAAAAATGGGGGAAGATGAGAGTCTATCTTGTGTGCCCGAAAATATGCCTCAAGGCGGGCCAAATAGAGAAATGTTGCCCAATACAAAGGAGGAATAAAATGTTAAGCCACCTGATTTTGTCGGGTGGTTTTTTGTTATGCAAACTTTTTCTGTATAATTCGTATATCTTGTTATATGCTTTAAATTTAAAAATATAATAAATCAAAGAAATGAAGAAGAAAAAATTATATATTTTCCTGGCAATTGGATTGGCGATACTGGGAGGTGTTGTCTATTGGTATAAAAAAAATAATGAAACCGATAAAAAAGTTCGCTATATGACAGAGACGGTTCAAAGAGGAACCCTGACTTCTACTATTGTGGCCAGCGGTAGCATTGTGGCTGACTCCCAAGAAACAGTTGATCCTACTATTAGTGGAACCGTGTCTGACTTGTCTGTAAAAATAGGTGACGTTGTTAAAAAAGGAGATTTTTTGTTTAGTATTATAAATGATGATTTGGATGCGCAGGTGGCGCAAGCGAGTGCTTCTTATCAGCAAGCACTAAACTCTCTAGAATCAGCTAAGAATAATCGTGATTCAGCCGAAGCTGAGTATCGAGTGGCAGACAAAAAGGATGACAAAGACGATGATGCTTATAGCAAAAGACAATTAGAAGTTTTGGAAAATAAAATATCTTTAGCCGAAGGTTCAATAATTCAAGCCCAGAAAAATTTATCCGCTTCCGCTTCGTCTTATCGAAATGTAGTTTCGGATGCCGGCAAAAGAAAAGTTCTGTCTCCAATAGATGGAACAATTATTGAAGTTTCTATTAAAAACGGAGATGATCTTGGATCTTCTTTAAATAATTCCAGTGAGCCGGCTATTATCGTGGGAAATTTAAATACTCTGAAAGCAGAAGTTCCTGTAAATGAAGTTGACATTACCAAGGTGGCGGTGGGTCAAAAAGTTTCTCTTTCTTTGGATGCTTTGGAAAATATTGAGTTTACCGGAGAAGTGGAAAAAATAGATTCAATTGGCACGGCGACTTCCGGCGTAGTTAATTATGGAGTGACAGTAAAATTTGATAAGCTTGATGAACGCATTAAGCCTACCATGAGCGTATCGGCTATTATTTCTATAAGTAAAAAAGAAAATGTGCTAATAGTTCCAAGCGGCGCTATTAAAAACGGACAGCGAGGAAGCTTTGTAGAAATTTTGGTTCAGGATGTGCCAGAGAGAGTTATGCTAACAACCGGGGACAGTAACGACACAAGCACAGAAGTAACAAGCGGAATTTCTGAGGGACAAAAAATTATTACTAAAACAATAGCAGCTGAGGGTGACAATCCTTCAACAATGAACAATTCCTCGAGCGCTAATAATAGAAGCGGAACTAATGCAATAAGAATTCCTGGGGTGAGTGGCGGTGGAATGAGAAATTAATTTAGCGCGGTATCTACAATTGAGGCATATTTAAAGAATCAAACCCCTCCCCAACCCTCCCCTTGCCAAGGGGAGGGGGGGCTGAAGATTAATTTATAATTCAAGATAACTATGATTGAATGTAAGAATATAAAAAAAATATATATTAATGGAGATGTAGAAACCATAGCGCTTAAGGGAATTTCTTTTAAAATAGAAAAAGGTGAATTTGTTTCTATTATCGGTCCGAGCGGAAGCGGAAAATCAACTTTGATGCATATCTTGGGGGCGCTTGATACTCCTTCCGACGGTGAATATTTTTTAGATGGAAGCGAGGTGTCAAAATTGGATGACGATGAACTTTCTGATTTGCGAAAAAATAAAATTGGCTTTGTTTTTCAATCATTCAATCTTTTGCCTCGCACTACGGTCATGCGAAATGTGATGATGCCCATGATTTATTCGGGAATTGTTAAAAATAAAAGAATAGAAAAAGCCAAAGAATGTTTGAGATATGCAGGAATGGAAGAAAACAAATTTTATAATCTTTCTAATCAGCTCTCAGGCGGACAGATGCAAAGAGTAGCTATTGCCAGAGCACTTATTAATGATCCATCGATAATTTTGGCCGATGAACCGACAGGTAATTTGGATACCAAAACCAGCCACACCGTAATGAATGCTTTAAAAGAATTAAATG
>DNVQ01000026.1:5992-9613 GCA_003507475.1 Candidatus Moraniibacteriota bacterium
TGGTCGCTGATGGGCAATAAGGTGCGATCCGGGTTAACAATTTTGGGAATTGTGATTGGGATTGCTTCAGTGATAACGATGGTGGGAATAGGACAAGGATCAAAAAAATCAATTGAAAGTCAGATTGAATCAATCGGATCTAATTTGCTTATGATTATGCCAAGTTCTCAAAGTGTGGGAGGTGTTCGTCAAAACTCTTCGAGCGCTCAATCTTTGACCGAGGATGATATAAAAATTCTTACGGAAAAAGTTTCCGGCATAAAATCAATTGCTCCCGCTATAAATGGGAATTACCAAATTACCGTTAAAGGAAATAATACCAATACACAAGTAATCGGAACAACGCCCGAATATACTTCGGTAAAAAATGTTTCTGTAGATTTGGGCTCGTTTTTTAACCAGAATCAGGTTAAGAGTTCAGCAAAAGTAGCCGTTATTGGTCCTGATACACGCGATGATTTGTTTGGGGAAAATGCAAACCCAGTGGGTCAGACGATCAGAATTAATAATGTAATTTTTCAAATAATCGGAGTAACTGTGGCCAAAGGAGGGAGTGGATTTAATAATCAAGATGATATTGTATATGTGCCGATGAAAACTTCCCAAAGTTATTTGGCGGGAGGCGATTATATCAGCAATATAAATATAACAGTTAATACCCAAGAAGAAATGACGATGACAGAGGAGGAAGTGAAGTCAACGCTTTTGGAAAGTCATGGCATAAAAAATGAAGAGGATGCTGATTTTAGAATAATGAATCAAAATGATATTATCTCTACGGCCTCTAGCATAACCAGCACTTTTACTCTTTTGCTTTCTTCAATTGCGGGAATTTCTCTCTTGGTAGGAGGAATTGGAATTATGAATATGATGCTTACTACCGTAACGGAGAGAACGAGAGAGATTGGCTTAAGGAAGGCGGTGGGAGTAAAGAAATTTTATATTAATCTGCAATTTTTAACTGAAGCCGTGGCATTAACTTTTATGGGAGGAGTTGTGGGTGTTTTACTGGGCTTAATGGCTTCTTATGTTGCTTCTNNATAAAGTTCATAAAGTGGGGAGAGCAAATAAATATAAAATTACTTTAAAAACTTTATGGACCTTATAAACTTTTATCTTTATTTAAAACTTTTTTTATTTGGGCCACTTTTTCTTTAAAAATAGTGGTTACGCTTTCGAGAGCTAAGATAAGGATAGTGAGCCAAAACAAGCCCAGAGAAAATCCGGCTACTACATCTGTAAACCAATGAACTCCTAAATAAATTCGGCTGAACCCAATGCCCAAAATCAAAAGCACACTAATTGAAAATAGAAAATATTTTAATTTTTTATTAAAGATATGATTTTTAAAATAGTAAATCAGGAGTGAAAAAAATATAGCAGATATGGTTGCGTGTCCGCTAGGAAAACTGAATCCGTCGGCGTCAATTAAATAATCTAGGGGTCTGTCTCGGCTTATTATATATTTTACCAAAACTTCCAAAGCTTTCCCTCCTATTACGGAAGTTATCAAGAGAGTGCTGTAGCGCCACTTGCGTTCTGAGATGAAAAAAATCAAAAGCACAATTGATAAAATAGAGATAACCGCGGTTCCCCCTAAATTTGTGATAAATACCATCAAATTATCCAAAAATGGGTTCCAGATTTTATTGATATTTGAATTTAGCCAGATGTCAAAATTGGTAAGAATTTTTTGCTCCACAAAATTTTCTACCATCTTAAAGAACATATAGAGGGAAAAAAGATTAATCAAAAGAATATAAAGATGTCGGCGATGAAAAATGCGTCTTTTTTTGTTGGCTAACTTATATAAATAAATGATTATGGCGCCAATAATTATAGCAATTAAAATAAATTCTCCAAAATAATCAGCCAGGGCTCGGTAATTGTTTCCGAAAATATAACCTAGCATTGCAAATGAAAAGGCCCAACTGAGGCCTCCCAAAATAGCGTAAAAAATAAATTTTGAAAAAGGTACTCTCATTGATCCGGCAGTAAAGGGAGTGAAAGCTCGAGTAACTGAATTAAAACGGCCAATAATGATTGTCTTGCCAGTGTGTTCGTTGATTAATTCTTGCGTTTTTTCGAAATTTTCTTTTTTGAGGAAAAAATATTTTCCATATTTGATAATTAAGTTCTCCCCATATTTACTTCCCAAAAAATATCCTATTAAATCTCCGATTACTGCTCCCAAAAAAAGAGAAATTATAACAGTTATAATATCAAGTGAGCCGATTTTAGACATTAATCCGGCTGTGACTGCTATTATTTGCCCCGGAATAAAAAATCCAAACATAGGAATGGATTCTAAGAGGGCAATAAGAAAAATGAATACGTAAATACCGACAGAGAGGGCAGTCGACTGGCTTGTTAAGAAATCAACGATATCCATAAAAAAATTTTAATCTTACAAAAATAAGTTTAGCATAAAACGTGAAAACAAAATAGCATTAAAACATTAAAACAATACAGCATTGAAGCGGGACGAGAAACAAGGTTCAACCTTTGGCTAGCCAAAGGTTGAACCTTGTTTCGTCTCGTCTTATAAACATAATAAAAGTCAAATAAAAAAATAGAGCATAACCACGATGGATTATGCTCTGGGGAGGATGGGGTCGCTATAAAGCGTTATTAAAGATCATGGTTCAGAGAAACCATTTTGCAAGATTTGCCAGTATTCCTTCGGCGAAGGAATGGGTTTTTTCGAGTTTTCGAAAAATGTTGGGCAAATACGTTTGCATTAATACAGAAAACTATATGTGGTTAATTCTCTGGAGACTGTGAAAGTCTCTTACTAGGCGCTGGAAACCCAGGAAAATTTCAGGACGATTCCCAAGCACAACCGTTGCTATGCTAGCATACGAATAAAAAAATAGCAATAAGCTAAAGTTATTGGCGGATTGCTAGAGCACGGGTGCCTTTCGTGAGAACATCTGAGATGGTGTGCAATTTTGGTCCGGGAGCATGATGATAATATTCCCATTCGAATCCAACCATCTCACCTAAACAATCATGGGAACATAGCCAAGTAGATCCTTCGTCTGCGGCGATTATCGGAGTGAGTTTTTTCTGGGTCACTTCTGTTTCCATGTATTTGCAGCCAAAAGCAAAGAGTTGCTTCATGTCAGCCAAAATTATTCCTGCACATTGAGCTTTTTCTTGCAATTTTCGTAACCATACTTCCTCAAGAAGAGTTGCATAGTAGCAAGTAAAATTCCTTATCCCAGAATCGAAAGCAAAAGTTCTGCCCATCAGATCAATAATACCAGACCATTCAACTTTTCTTAGGACATCTTTTCGCATGTCGCTAAGAGATTTTCCATAGTCTACTGTGATCAAAAAGTTTTCTTTCCCGATTTCAAATAATTTATCATCATCCATAGAATGTCTCCTTGAAAAGGTTAAGAGTCGGGGAATTTGTATTGGTCAATAAAGTTTATTTGACAAAAAACTCTCAAGTAATTGTTATTACTCGATAATTGATGGTAGTATTAATTCAAAAAAGTGTCAATAAGTAAGTTTCCTTGCATTTTTTTGGTTTATTTGTTAAGTTTAGACTAATAAGAAAATCGAATACTTTTTAAGAGATGTTGATTCGTGTGTAGAAAGACCGAGGTATCC
>DNVQ01000025.1 GCA_003507475.1 Candidatus Moraniibacteriota bacterium
AAAAACTCCCGAGGAAGATACGCTTCTCCCTCGGGCAACTCATTTTAGTCAATTTCATTTTTTATAAAAAACTTTTTTAAAGGGAATTCTGTTATATGTTCCGCCTCCTTCATAAAAAGAAATAGAAACCAGCTTATCCTCATACTGAACTTCAATTATTCCACTCACTCCTGTGCCCAACCAGTGCCCATAATTAACTTCGATATTCTTGCTTTCTTCACCATTTCTCCCTATGACCACTTTGGCATCAGCTAAGTTGCAATTTGGCAACCCATAAATAACGAGAAAGCCATCCTTTTCGCTGATTTCGGCGAAAAAGAAGATAACATGACCCTTGGGGATATTCACCACATCACCCCCGATAAAAAGAACCTCCCCTTTCTCATCTGAGCTATTTTTCATTTTCCCCTCCCCGAAAGTATGTTTTTAGAAATCATCGTTACGCTATTATTAGTTATTTAATCCCAAAAAAGTTCTTTCGTCAATCTTTTTAATATTAATTATTCAGCTTTTTTCAAAGATAAAATAGAATCCTTGGTCTTTGCGAGGCGGTACTCCGCCGTGGCAATCCAGGACGATACACTTTAAAACCTAGATTCCTGTCCGCAGTTGCTACAGCGTTGCGGGCGAGGCCACGCAATTTTTGAATACAAAAATTACTTGCAGAGACGGCAAAAAATAATTAGTTTCGAAGAAGGATAAATAGTTACTTTCAATATAAATGGACAAAAAATATTTCAATATTTTGCACATAAACAATTCTTTTAAATAAGAGAAAAATAAAAAAAGCTAATTCTATAAATTTATAGAATTAGCTTTTCCCTACCGATGTTACCGGCAAATTTTACAGTACAACTGACTTCTGGGCGAAGTACGGGTTGGTTGCCGGATCAATCTGCTCCAACCATTGAGAGATCACGGCGTCATAATCGGCAGTCAGAGCATACACCTTTTTCATGAGTCTGAATCGAGTTTTGAGCGTTGTATTACCCGTCGCAGCAATTTCTGCCAGCACATACGGATAGTCTGAAGGATCAACAATGACCGTCACGTCATGAAAATTTTTGGCCGCCGCCCGTAAAAGCGTGGGTCCGCCAATATCAATGTTTTCGATGGCATCTGCGAAACTGCAATTCGGATCAGCCACGGCTTTCTCGAAAGCATAAAGATTAACCGCGATGAGATCAATGTTTTTTATACCCTGTTCGGCACATTGCCGCTGATGCTCTTCATTGGCTCGCTGATTGAGAATTCCGCCATGCACCAATGGATGCAGGGTCTTCACTCGACCATCGAGCATTTCCGGAAAGCCGGTAAACTCGGAAACATCCTTTACATCAATCCCTGCTTCGCGAATTTTCTTGGCGGTTCCGCCGGTTGAGAGAATTTCAATTCCCCGCTCAAACAGCTCTCGAGCAAAACCTTCAATCCCATCCTTGTCTGTCAGACTGATTAAAGCCCGCTCGATTTTTTTCGTATCAGTTTTCTTCATTTCGCCACTTGCTGCGGCAGTCTCCATATTCATCAATGTTTCCTCGACCGTGTTTCCCATGGGAATGATTTTAACACTCATGCCTTTCTCCTCTTTTAGTGACTTTAGAAAAACAGCCTATCTGCTTTCCTATAAGAAATTTCAAACAACTAAGATTCCTAAATATATTAAACAAAAGCACACTTGTCAAATAAAAACTTACTTACATAATTTACGTAAATTCATTTCTTAAATCACAAATCTTATCTCTAAATTTATATATTCCTAAATTCTCATACCTCTAACTCATACACTATTCAACTAATATAACATCTGCTAAACTAAAAATTACTTCTAAAAAGTAACCCGAAGCAAAGGAGGACAAAATGAGCTCGGAAATTCATACTATTTCATTATTCAAGCCAATATTAATCGACAGAGGAAGAATAAGAATTTCAGTAATTTCTCGACCCACTTTGGATGACGGGAAAACTCCCGATCCAAGAATAATCCAAGGAATAACTCACCATGAATGGGTCAAAGATTTCGCCCCGCCTCCAAAATTAATTGGAGCATACAAAAGAGGAGAAATAAATTGGGAAAAATATGAAGAAAGATATCTTGAATTTTTGCGAAGTTCGCCCACAAAGCAAATGGTTAGAAAATTTGCAAGCAGATGCGTAAAAGAAAAAATTACTCTGGCTTGCATAGAAGACGAGGCTAATCATTGTCACCGAAGACTTCTAGCAGAAGAATTGCAAAGACATAAACCAGAACTAATAATAGTTCACAAATAAAAGTCATCCACGAAATTCGCTGATGGCTTTTATCTCTATCTAGAGATACTTTCTAAATACCTCCCAATTAACGACTTGCAAATTTTAAAGAATAGCTGTAATTTAAGTTATAATCAAAGCTCACAAGTTCTTCTTAAAATTTAAAAATATACTTCGAGAGGCACATTATGATATTCAATGAAATGATTTTAGTTTACGAAGGGCGACATAAAAGTCGGGAGAAATTTCTAACAGATCTCCTACTTAAGGTCAGCAAATTCATAATTGGAAATTCTTTTCCGCCATTTACTGGACCTGGTCAAATTGTTCTTCGAGAATTTCTGAAAAACATCCATGACCATAATGGATGTTGGGGATTTGTAATTATGAATCGCCTAAGTGATGGAAGATTTGTCTTTCAGATTAAAAATTCTCTAAATCCTAGACCGAAAGAAAATGAATACCAGTCCAAAATAAAAATTAATTTTGGAGCTGGGTTGCGACTATTAAAAGAAGCGCATCCAAACATAACAATTGAAACCACTAAAAATCTCTATGAATATATAATTATTTACACTCCGGAAATATAGAAGCAGGAATTGGGAATCATCCCGCTTCCTGTTTTATTTTACACTCGCAAATTCTCAAATTCCCACATTCTCAAATCAACTTTTAACAATATAGCAATTTAACAATTCCAACTTTACACACTGGCATTATTTTTCATAATTCATGATTCTTAATTCATAATACTTGATACTTACCCCATATCTGCTACACTAAAACTATGACAACAATAGCCGTAAACAAACGAGCCAATTTTGATTATGTCCTCACCGATAAGTATGAGGCTGGTTTGGTTTTGACCGGCGCCGAAGTAAAATCAATTAAAACTGGACACCTGAGTCTCAAGGGAAGCTTCGTAACATTTAAGGGTACAGAGTTGCATCTAACCAATGCCGATATACCATTTTATAAATTCGCAGGCAAAGCCGTTAACTATGATCCGAGACGCTCTCGAAAATTATTAGTCAAAAAGTCAGAAATCAAGACTTTGCTGGGAAAAGTGAAGGTTAAAGGCTTGACACTTGTGCCTATTCGGGTTTATACTAAAAAAAGACTTATAAAGCTTGAGTTTGGCGTTGGGCGTGGTAAAAAAGAATACGATAAAAGAGAGGATATAAAGAAGAAAGACTCCAACAGAGCAATGAAAAGGCTTATGAGAAATATTGGATAAAATTAAATTAAACATTCGCGCNNGGGCGGGGCTGTCTAGTTTCGACAGTTTGAACCTTAAAAACTAAGCAAGTCGACTCACGTAATAAAAGTCGTAAAACCTGATTACACGATTATAAGTGCAAACTTTGTATCAAAAGCAAAGAACGCAATTGCTAACGCTTTTGCACCATCTTTCGCTTCTGCTATCGCCTAAATACGCTTTAGCCATCGAACTGCCTATTTCTAGTAAGCAGACCTCGGTGCCAACCACTAGAATAGCTCGCTAAGGTATCTTTCGCCTATCGGGCAAAGCTAATCGAAAGATCGACTAATAAAGTTCGTTTGTCTTAAATTTATTAGCCAAGACTTCTGTTTTGCAACAGAAAAAAGACAAAATAAACTTGTAGAAATGTTTTTAGGGCCAATTCTGGACGTGGGTTCAATTCCCACCAGCTCCACCTAATATCAGTGCAGTAGCGCGGTAGCTTCTTAGTAAAATCTATTTTTCTAAAAAGCTAATACCTACTGTCTAAAAAGCTAAAAATGAGAAGACGTCACGTAAAAAGAAAGCCGATTCAACAAAAGCCTCGTTACAGAGTAAACGAGTATATTAGGATGCCTATAGTTTTTGTTATTGATGAAGATAAGAATCAAATTGGAGAAATGAGCAATACGGATGCAATCGCCCTAGCAAAATCAAAAGGATTGGACTTGGTGGAAGTTGCTCCAAATGCCAATCCCCCAGTTTGTAAAATAGCTAATTTTGGGAAATTTCAATATAGCCAATCCAAGCAAGATAGATTAAATAAAGCTAAGCAGAAGAAAACGGATGTAAAGGGTGTAAGATTGGGAGTAAGAACAGATTCTCATGACCTTGAATTCAAAAAGAAGCAAACCGAAAAATTCTTAAGCAAGGGCAACAAAGTGAAAATTGAGCTTCGCTTAAGAGGGAGAGAAAAAGCCCATCAAGATTTAGCAGTAGCCGGTATCAGAAAATTCGTTAGCAGTATTGACATACCTTACAAAATAGAAGAAGATATTAAGAGATTTCCTGGAGGATTTAATATCTTAATTGCCCCAGAATAATATATCCTAATTAAAATCCTAATTAAATACTAAAACCCTAATTAAACACTGATTATATTCGAATACAATTTGGAAGTAATTAGTTTAAAATTTGTATATGCCAAAGATGAAAAGCAAGAAATCTCTTTTGAAGAAAATAAAAGTAACTGCTAAAAAGAAGGTTCTAAGAAGATATACTAAGCAGAACCATTTTAATTCAAAGCAAACTGGCAGTTTCAAGAGAAAGAAGAGATCTGATGTAGAAATTGTAGGACAAGAAGCGAAAAATATTTTAAAAGCAATTATTAACTAGATTATTAGCCATTAGTTTTTAGCTTATTAGGGTCTTTAACCTAAAAAGCTACAACCTAAAAGCTATGACCTGAAAATATGACAAGAGTAAAACGTGGTGTTTCCGCCAATAAAAGAAGAAAGAATATCTTATCCATGACCAAAGGTTTTAAATGGAGAAGAAAATCCAATTTTATCGCTGCCAATGAAGCCATTCTAAAAGCTGGCAAATATGCTTACCGAGATAGACGCACTAAAAAGCGAACTATGCGCGGATTATGGATTATCAGATTAAATAATGCCGTTAGACAATTTGAATTATCTTATAGCAAATTTATCGATATTCTAAAAGGTAAAAATATTGAACTAGACAGAAAGGTATTATCTCAAATGGCTGGTGAAAATCCTGAAGTATTTGGAAAATTTATGGAAGAAGTGAAGAAATAATTACACATACTATATAATACAGAACATAAAAAACATCCACCTAAAAATGGATGTTTTTTGTTTTTGTATCGCGCATAAATTAAATGCAGAGACGAATCACTGCTTGGTCTGAAATATTTTTACACACAAAAATCAATGAAGTCACTCTCAACCCACAGAGGTCCAACCTCTTTTTTTCCCGAGGTTGTACCTCTGACTAAAAGCTAAATAAAAAAAATTACTTTTAGCGACCTGATCACTAAAAAATCAATCTCACTTATTTTTTTGTATTAAAAAGCTAGACTTCCCCTTCTTGGAAAAATCTAGCCAATTTGCGGAAAAATTCAATTTGCACCCAAAGCAAGCGCAGTAAGGGTAAACAATGCAACCGCAACGATCCAGCACCCAATACGAGTCCAAATTCCCAGACTCTCTTCTTCATCACCGCCAACATTCGATGAAAAATTCGGCCTATTACTCATAGCATTCTCCTTTGCGTTTTACGCTTTTGAAATTATAATGGATAAATTGTTATCTCCAACCATAATTATGCCTTTGCTTTTTGGAGCAGATTCCTTATTTTTATCCTCAATTTTTTTCTGCTCCACTTTTTTTTCTACATGCTGGCCTACACCTATATCTAGCAACATTAATAAAAAAAGAATAGCAAAAAGAAGAATGAATAAACGCTGAAACAAACTATCTCCCTTAAAACCGAGATCACCATTCATATGCGACATAATCAAACCTCCACAGTTGATTTTTAATCAAATAACTCTACGTTTTTAACGCATTAATTCAATATAGCTTCACAGACACAATTTGTCAATGCATAACATACACTTGTCACATGAAATATAACCCACACAGGGCAATGCCCTGCGTCTACTTTGGTTTTATTTTTATCATTTTATTTTTGATTACTATTTTTATGTTATGTAAATCAAAATAGGCGCTAAGAGTTACGCAAGGCTCAACCTTAAATACCTCCAAGGTTGAGCCTTGGGATACTCAAATTCAGTTTGTTAATGTGNNTCATCTCCAGTAACCGGCTCGACAATGACGTCTTCCATTTTAGCTTGCATAAATAATTCCTCGGCTGCTTCATACCATGTGCAACATTCACTATTTATAACATGATAAATTCCAAATTCTTTCTTGGCTTCAATAATTTCCTTGGTTTTTTGAGCGAGATCGGGTGCATAAGTAAAACAACTTGTCTCTTCATCCACTGCCTTAACTTCCTTATTCTTTTTTCCCATTTCAAGCATCATGTCAAAAAAACTTCGCTTACCCTCTTCACTCAAAGAAGGTTTACCAAATAATTTAGAAAGTCTGATAATATAAAATTTTTCTCCATTCTTTTTAACTTCCTCCTCGCCCATCAACTTGCTTTCTCCATATTTATTTACTGGTGCTGGCTTATCATTCTCTCTGTATCCTATCTCAGGTTCAAATCCAGCATGCAAGCCACAACTTCCACAACTTCCGGTACATCCCTCAGGTTCGGGAATATTGGGCATTTCCGCTCCAAAAACATAATCGCTTGAATAATGCACAAAAACCGCCCCAATCTCTTTGGCAATTTTAGCCAAATATCCCGGAGCTTCTCCGTTTATTTTTTTAGCCAATTCAAATTCTTTTTCATCTTCTTCGCATTTATCCACGGCATTATAAGCCACGGCATTTAAAATTACAGCTGGCGCAAGGGTGCTAATTTTTTCTTTAGTCTGAGCTTCATCTGTGATATCCAATTCATCTTTATCCCAAGCAATAACCTCATAATCTCCATTGTTAAAACTACCAGCCAATTCTTGCCCCAACATTCCTTTAGCTCCTAATATTAAAACTTTTTTCATAATGTATTTACTTGATAAACTTTAAAAACTTTGCAACTTTAAAAACTATTTTTTATTCCTACCCAATCTTAGTATGCTTATTGTTTAGATGATGGTCTCCATAATTTCTATATTCACCAGTCTTGATATTGGTTAGCCATTGAATATTATTTTTGTACCACTCTACAGTTTCTTTTATGCCATCTTCAAAGGAAACAGAAGGCTCCCAGGCAAGCTCGCTTTTTATCTTGCTAAAATCCACCGCATAACGCTTATCGTGCCCTTTTCTATCTGGTACATATTCAATATTAGTATCATCAAATTCCATTAATTCCAAAATTTTATGAGTAATTTCCAGATTAGTTTTTTCTGCTCCGCCTCCGATACAATAAGTATCGCCTATTTTTCCTTCTCTGATAATTTTATCTATTGCCCGACAATGATCTTTGACATGCAGCCAATCTCGAATATTTTCACCTGTTCCGTAAACAGGAAGCTTTCTTCCTTCCATCAAACTAGTAATAAAAAAAGGTATCAATTTTTCAGGAAATTGAAATGGTCCATAATTATTAGAACAATTAGAAATTGTGACTGGCAAATTATGAGTATGGAAATATGAACGCACCAAATGGTCTGAAGATGCCTTGGACGCACTATATGGACTTCGAGGATCATAATGAGTATTTTCATTAAAGGCCGGGTCGCCTATATTCAAAGAACCAAACACCTCATCAGTTGAGATATGATGAAATCTTTTATTACCGCTATTTTTCGCGATCTCTAATAAATTTAAAGTTCCATTAACATTTGTTCGCACGAAAGAATCACTATCTAAAATAGATCTGTCCACGTGTGATTCAGCCGCAAAATGAACCACCACATCAACATCTCTTATTAATTCCTCTACCAGCAAAGAATCCATTATATCACCATGGACAAATTGATAATTTGGATTATTTTCTACATCTTTCAAATTCTCCAAATTGCCCGCGTAGGTCAGAGCGTCTAGATTTACTACCTTATCTTCGGGATAACTCTTTAATATATAATGAATAAAATTTGATCCAATAAAACCTGCTCCTCCAGTAACCAATAACTTCATATTTTTAAAAATAAATAAATTACTTATTAATTTTAACACCTATGCTTTAAAAATCAAATAAAGCGCTTAAGTATTATACACCAAAATCAATAAAAAACTAGTTCTCCAGCCACCCAACCCTTCTTTCTACTTTTGCCCATCTATCCTGAAGCTCCGATTCTTCCATTGCTTCAACTTCGCTAATCGCAACTTTCATGAGTTCAGCTATTTTTTCTTTTTTTACAAAAACTACTACTCTTCCCTCTCGAAAAATAGCCCTATATAGACCAGACTGCTCTATCCTTTGGTCATATTTCAATTCTTGATTTTCTAAGTCATTTTTGCTTTTGGTTAATTTACTGGTCTTTAAAACCACATAATCAGTCATTTTTTCGTTCATGGGCAAGAAAAACTCTTCTCTGCGACAAAGATTCGGACCCATCTGAGTCGAAGCAGTGAGTGATCCTCCATCTTTAACCATTTCTACAGCTCTATCCATCTCAGCTGTAAGATCACTGGCATCAATCTCCATATGTTTCCACCAAGGATGAAGAGATAGCATGATCCCCACAATTGCAATGGCCATGATTTGGCGCTTAAAATTTGGGAACTTCTCTAATAAATCCACAAAAATTAGCACCAAAATTGGGGGAATTAAAATAAAAACATGACTACCGCCCGCAATTCTACCGGGAATAATAATAAACAATGCAATCATCAATGATGGAATAAGCAAAAGGGAATATTTAGAAATCCAAGTAAAAATCCAAAGAAGTGGCGCCAATGATTGAGCAATCAAATCCAATCTTTTTTCAATTTTATAAATTGACATTATAGCTTGCGGAGTAAATTTGGATAAAATATTAGCGCTAGAACCAAATCCGATTGTAATATAATATTTGGCCGCCAAAAAAAGACCCGCTCCACCCAAAGCTGGTGGCGTAAACCACCTCCAACTTCTTCTTTCCAAAAAAGCCAATGCTCCCACCAGAAAAACTGTCGGAGCCACAAATTCAGAAACAAACACCATAAAAATTACCCAAAAAGCAAAAGCTCTGTATTTTTTCTCATGATAAGCCATCAACAACATCAGAAAGGCTGGCCCCGCCACGGAAACCACATGCATATCACCTACCGCTTGTGAAGCTATTAAGGGATGAAAAACAAAAAGACCAACTGCTATCGCTCCAGCCAAATTGCTGATTCTTTTTTTGACAAAAAGATACAAAAATATTGAACCCAAAACAAAAGAAAGCTGGATAATAAAAAATAACGTTAAAGTGTGCGGAAAAATAGCATACAGTGGCACATATAGAATTTGAACAAAATTAAGATGCTCTCTTAAATTAGTATCAACTTGCAAAAAACTCTGATAAAAAATTCTTCCATGCGCAGTGTTCCAAATAGCCTGCTCGGCTACCGGAGTATCGCCAGTTCGATATGCATATTCCTGATACTGCAAAAAGGTTACGCCAAACCAAAAAATTCCCACCAAAATAATACCCCCTATCACAAAACGATCAAAGAATTGTTTATTGGAAAACTTTACCACTTTTTTAATCCAGGAACTCATCACTTCTTTTGTTTTTTTATTTTTTTCAGCCAGCATATGCTATTTTTAGTTAAATACTTACTTGGTTAAAATTGTATCAAAAAAGCCCGCTAGCGTCCACAAAATCATTATGTTAGAATAATTTAAGAATATTTTCTATCTAAAATCATATATTTTTAAAAATGAAATCATATCTCCCTATTTTAAGTTCTATATCAAGAATTATCGAAAAAATAATCCACTGGCTAAAAAATAACAAAAAATTTGCATTAGTTTTCTTAATGATTCTTACCCTTTGGGTTTCTATCGTAGCTTTTGGCTCCAAACGTTATGCCGACGAATCATATCATTACAGGCAAATTCGAATGTTTTATTCCGCCAGATTTGAAATGGCTGATGGGTTAACCACAATACCTGGCTATCATGCCTTTATAAGTTTACCAGCCTGGGTAATTTTTGATGACTTATCTTTATTTAAAATCAGACTTTTAAGCCTTTCAACAGCTCTATTTATTATCCCTATCTTTTTCTTCCTGTCTAAAAAAATATCCCCCCCTAATCCATGGGAAAAAACGCTTATCCTGATTCTCTTGCCAATAGCTTTCGTCTATTATCCGCTTATTTATACAGATATTTTTTCCACCCTCTTATTTTTTCTAGCTTTTTATTTGTCTTTAAATCAAAAATATCATTGGGCAGCATTAGTTTCGATTGCTGCTATATGCGCTAGGCAACAAAATATTATCTGGCATCTTTTTATTTGGATATTCACATACGTTAATCTTTATGGTTTTAATTTTTCTTTTAAAAATATCTTAAATTATTTTCGCGCCACCTTGGGATTTATTGTGGGAATTATATTATTTTTTATTTTCATAAAATTAAACGGAGGAATCGCTATTGGAGACAAAGGATCTCATCCGCTCGGCATCTACTTGGGGAATATTTATTTCTTTTTATTTTTAGCTGGCTTACTTTTTTGGCCAATATTATTGAAAAGGATATTTACAACTAAAAAAATATTGAAAAATAAATTTGCCTGGGTAGCTCTCGGAGTGGCTACCGTGGTTTCGGGAATATTATTTTTTTATCCACCAGAGTTACACGGATATAACCATGACCCCCGCTTTATTAGGAATATTTTTCTTAGTTTTATTTATAATGGACACATAGGTTTTTATAGTGTATTAGTTTTTTTGGGAATTCTCTCGCTATTTTCTATTAAATTAAACAAACTCTCAAATTATTTGATTTATCCATTCACCATCTTATGTCTTTTGCCATCATGGCTCATAGAACAAAGATATACAGTTATTCCTTTTCTTTTAATTCTATTATTCAGAAAAGAAGAATATTATCGCTTGGAAAATATTTTAAAGATCTATTATTTAATTTTATGCATAACACTGGTTTTTGTTTTGGTAGAACTAAGATTATTTCTTTAATTCTCAAAGTAAAATGTTAAATATAAATAAAATAGTTTAAAAAATATCAGTTAAGCAATAAAATATGACAAAAAAAAATAAAGCTTATAGCAAAGTAAAAATAGTAGTTACAGGCGGAGCCGGATTTATCGGTTCCCATACTGTAGTTGAACTTTTGGAAGCTGGATACCTTCCTATAATTATAGATAACTTTTCTAACTCTCAACCTTGGATAATTGATAAGATAAAAGAAATCACTTCTCAAACACCGATAATTTATGAGGGCGACTGCAATGACAAAACTTTTTTAGAAGAAGTTTTTCAAAAAGAATCAAGTATCGAAGGAGTGATTCATTTCGCCGCGTTTAAGGCTGTGGGAGAATCAATAATCAAACCCCTGGATTATTATAAAAATAATCTCTCATCGCTTATTACTGTTTTGGAAACTATGCAGAAATTTGGAGTTAAAAATTTAGTTTTTTCTTCTTCTGCAACAGTTTACGGCGAACCAGATTCTTGCCCGATTGCTGAAACCGCTCCAAGAAAAATATCCCCTTCTCCCTATGGCAAAACTAAAACAATCTGCGAAGATATAATTTCAGACACAGTAAACGGATGCAAAAATATTTCTGCCATCTCTTTGCGTTATTTTAATCCCATTGGGGCTCATCCCAGTGGATTAATCGGCGAATTGCCTATTGGCGCCCCCAATAATCTCGTTCCCTATGTAACTCAAACAGCCGCAGGAATCAGAGAAAAATTAACTATTTTTGGCAATGACTATCCTACTGATGATGGCTACGGAGTAAGAGATTTTATCCATGTAGTTGATTTGGCGCAAGCGCATATCAAAACCCTCCAGTATCTCACCAAGCATAAATCTCCTTTCTATGACGTTTTTAATGTCGGCACCGGAAAAGGAAATAGTGTTTTAGAAATTATTGAAACTTTCCAAAAAGTAAACAACACCAATGTTCCACGTGAAATTGGACCGCGTCGCGAAGGCGATATCGCAACTTGCTATGCTGATGTTAGTAAAATAAAAAAAATGATGAACTGGGAAACTAAAAAAACTCTTGAAGATAGCCTAAGGGATGCGTGGAAATGGCAAAAAAGTTTAAAATAATTAAAAATTAATAATGAAGAATTATTACTTTATTTTTTGTTTTTTAAATTTGAAAATTGGATATTGTTTGGAATTTGGTTATTAGTCCGCCAGCTGGCGGATTGGAAATTATTTAGCTATTCCTTGATAGCTAAATCAAAGGGTCTCACTATCGCCTCTCCCAAATAAAAAGCCTTGAGACAAAAAGCATAATCGATAACTACTTTTTCCTTCACTCCATAAAAACCAAATTTATTGTGCAATTCTTTTTTGTAATATAGATTTGAATGTTGAACATTTTTAATCGGTAAAGTTTCCGCCTTTGCATTCAGCAAGCCTTTTATTCTCTTGCTCTTTTCCTAAACATTTTCTACTTCCGTAAAATATTAAATATTTTAACTCTCTAAGCTACTCCCTAAAGCCGATGTTGTCAAGAATAAATAGATTAAACGAACTATACAGACGAGGCAACGACTAATCTCTACATAATGCATTAAAAGAAAAGTCCTCCTCAAACAAGGATTCTGTCAAATCTAATTATTTAGTCACTCTCCATAGCTCATTAAATATTTCCCTTTGTGCATTAGTAATAAGATTATCTTCAATAACAAATGCGGTAGGCTTATTATTATAAGAAATAAACGCGGTAAAATTTCCAAATATCAAAATATCCGTTTGATGATTAAAAGTTTTATTGAGAATCTTGACCTGATGTAATTTATTTTTTTGAGAATTCTTTTTATAAACAAGAGCATTTTGCGTATCAACAATCAGCTCTCTGACATATATTTTTTTCTCTTTAACTATCTCAAAAAAACCAAGTCCAAATTTATGAAAAAATTTATCGACTCTGTCGATATTAGCCACTGCCTCTATGGAAGAATTGCCAATAATTTCATGATACAATTTTTCAATAGCTGGCAAATTATCATAGAAACGCAACTTAGGATACTCGGCTAAAGAATTTTTTTGTAATTGCTCAAGTTCTGGCAAAGCAAATTCTGCCTCAGAAATCAATTGAGAAATTCGATCTTCTTCTATTTTTAAAGAATCAACAATTTTCCTGACTGGCTCAGCCTTGAAATAAGTAGTGTTAGTATCTTCAGTATACAATGACACCAAACCCCTCTCTCTTAATCCTTCCAAATGGTAATAAATATTAGCCCTTTCAATCCCCGCATTTCTAGCTAAAAAACTGGCCTTTTGCGGACCCATTTCTAAAAGGGTAACAAATATTTTGATTTCTTTTTTAGACAATCCTATTTTTTTAAATATTTCTTCCATAGTGTTTAATAAAAATTGATTAAATAATCCTATAAATCCTATATTTATAGCATATTTCCAAATATTTGTAAAGTAACTTTAAACACATTTTATTATTATTTTATTTATGATAATCTAAACTTCCCTACTAAGAATGATCTTTTCAAAATTAACCGCCAATTATGGCAAAATAAAAAAACGGAGCAATGACATGGAAACTTCGATTATGAAGAAATTTGCGGCAGAACCATTTAATCTTTTCAATAGAAAAGCTCTGAATGAAGCAGAAAACAATGTTTTAGATGGTGGTATCAGAAAGCATACTCGGATATTGAAATTACTGGCGTGTTTCCTTCCTGGACAACTGCTATTTCCGCTAATCACAGATAGCGTCCTAGGATTGTTAACAGCAACATCGTTTATAACTCTCCTGCTGGGTGGCGCATGGTATGCCATATCTTTCCAAAATGTTTCCTCTGCTCAACTGGATGCCGGAGTAGCGGACTATATTACAGAAAAAATGTTTGGAGCATTTGTGCTTTGCTTGTCCACACTAGCAATCCTTACCGCCGCCTCAATGATAGTTGGAGTATTTCCAGAATCATTAACTTTCAAGATCAACTGGTCACTAAAGGTTCTGATACTCTTCTATAACTTGGCATGGTTTTTTATTGTCGTTAAAAACGTATACCAATCATCTGTAGCATATGATGCTGCAGATAGTCTGCTCGGTGATGGATTTCCAACTCTGATGCGAGGAGCAAAAGCCAATGCGGAAAATGAATCACTGTCGAAGCTGATATCGATGTTGATTGAGGAAGTTAGATCTTCTAAGCCGCTACAAGAATGAAAAACATTCACAAGCCTTATTTAACCCCGCGTGAACAAAATTATGTTCCCGGGGTTGTTTTTTATAAATACAATTAGAGAGCAATTTTGAGGTGCAGACGAGGCATTACCTCATCTCTCCCATTGACCNNAAGGTCCGATGGCCGAGGGGTTAGGCAAAGGTCTGCAAAACCTTGTACAGCGGTTCAACTCCGCTTCGGACCTCAAATGAATTAAATAAAAAAAATTACGCATTTAAAATAATATGATTCTAGTTTCTGGAAAATATTATTTTTTCGAACTGCCGATGCGGATGCGAAAGGCGAGAAAAAATGATATTTTTTAGAAACTTGATTAAATGCGTACACCCGAAAGCCCGGGTGGTGAAATGGTAGACACAAGGGACTTAAAATCCCTCGATCGCAAGATCGTGCGAGTTCGAGTCTCGCCTCGGGCACAAAACATTTGTCATGGAACATGGAGCATATATAACAAACACACATATCATAAAACATATATCACTTAGCAAAATCTACATGGAGTAGGTTTTTTAAACTGAATTATTGACTTTTTAATGATTGTTTATTAGGATTGTTTCAAAGTGATTAAGTGGGAATAAGATAAAAATGAATAAGGAGGAATCAACATGGAAACTATATTATTGTTCTTTTTGGGATTTTATCAGTGTGATCCAGCTACCATGAAAAATGGTTTCGACCAAGAATGCACTGAGATTATCGAAAAACATACACCAAGACCAGCAGGTTTTCCATCGAAATGGGGATTCGTGCCTACTGGTGGCATATCTTGTCCTAATGGTGGCCAACTTGTTGGCAATCAATGCGAAGAACGCTATCTTGGTATAAAAAGATAGTTGAATCTCATTATAAGGAGACAAATCAAATGCCGTGTTCAAGATGCCAAAGCGCACAACATAGTTACTCTAAACGACCTTTTCATCCACCCAGCGGTAGTATCCATGATAATACATTCATATGCAACTATTGCCGTCAAAAATGGTGGCAATACAATACTCATTATCATCTGTGGTCTACTGTTGATGACAACGCAACTTTCAATAACATCCGAAGAGGATGTCTGGAACCTGTAGCAATTGGCAATCCAAGCAGAAATCTGCGCTAACCTAATTTCATGTATTATACGGAGCCGTTTCAGAAAGAGACGGCTTCTTTTTATTTCAAGTAAAAAAAATATAACACAGATTCTAAGAGCCCAATCGGGCTCTTAGGGCCTAATCCCTTAATTCGTAATTTCGAATAAGTTCGTACTTCGTAGGGTTTGACAAATTCCCCAAAATATGCTAATATTGTTAGTTGAATATATGAGTGCTCCAGTAGCCCCATAATTCAACTCTGGCTCCAAAAAACCAGAAAAGTCCGCTAAAAACGGCTGTCCGCAAGTGCGCTTGGGACAATAATGTTTAATGAATTTTTGATGCGTACTATTATTGCCTTAGTATTTTTGATGGCTATAATTCTGTTACCAAAAGTAACCCTAGCCAATCAATCTAAAGCGGTTACAGACGAAGCTCTAAAATTTAAAATAAAAAATAACATAGTTTATATACAAGATATCCCGGTAGGTTATAAGGTTCCCAAAGAAATCAAAAAAGAGGAAACCGTTTTGGTTTCAGATCCAAGAGATGAAAAAATTCTTACTATCTGGAAAAACAAACAAGACAACCAATGGAAATCTTTACGTCAAGGAAAATTTGTCATCAATGCTTCTGCTTATACAGCTGCGGCTGATGAATGTGGAAAGAGTGATGGAATTACAGCAAGTGGAGTAAAGGTTCAAGAAAAAAGAACCCTTGCTTGTCCTCCTCAATATCCTTTCGGCGCTAAAGTAAAAATCCAAGGTTTGGGTACCTATACCTGTGAAGACAGAGGTGGTGCCATAAAAGGAAATAAATTCGATATATATATGCAAACCAAATCTGAAGCTTTTGCCTTCGGAAGAAGAAATCTAGAAGCAGAATTGGTGTTATAAAAACTTTAAAATAAAATCCGCCAGCTAAAAACTGGCGGTTTTATTTTGTTTGATTATCTAAAAAATTAGGACTGACTACTACTTAAGTAATCAGCCCTTTTCTATAAATTGAGACAGAATTTTTATTCCATTATTGTCAGAAATTCGTCCCATCCCTCTGCATGAAGTAAGCCATCATCAAGTGAAGCACGGAAATAATGAGCTCCAGCAGAAAGCACTATGACGCAAACTTTAAATTTGATAGAATCTTCATCCATTTTCATCCAGCACAATTCTACAAACTTATTAAATTCTAACCCGCTCAAATCTCTCCTGAATCTATCCAGTTGATGAAGAAACATTTCTCCTTCAAGTCTTATTTGCCCAGTTTTGTCACGCAAATGGCGAAAATCTTTAATTATCGGCTTTAGCTCAGAAGAAAAACGTTCCGCGATATCTTCTTCCCTCACCTCTCCCGATACATACAATCTGATTAATTCCTTGAATAACGCCCGCACCTTAATTCCGTTTAATTCGATACGGCCTCTAATATCAGCTTTTCTTTCCATTTTTCCATTCTCCTTTTATAAAATACTATCCACATTTAAACAATCCGATTGCTTCTCGCCACATACCAAACTAATATATTTTACAAAATTAAGCAAGATTTTGTATATTAAAAAAACTGCCTGGAGACAGTTTGCATGTTGGTTGTAGCTTATTTAGAGAAAATAAATTATTTTATTTCTCCGAGGGTATATATTTTTGATTTATCTAATTTATTTTCCGTTATACAATTTCTCATTGAAACTATTAATTTCCTGTATTCCTTGTCTACCGCATCTTGACTCTTATTATTATTCAAGTCAATAAAAAATAAAAAATTGTTAAATTGTTCCAATACCTCTTCTGATGCCCAAATTTGAGATTTTCTATGTAAATTCAACAGTCTAGAGCAAGAGCGTTGTCGATCTTCATAATTTGCCACATTAAAAAAACCAGATAGTGTTTCGTTTATTTCTGTATATAATTCTTTTCTCATCTCTAGAATTTTTTCATATCTAGATAATTTTTTGTTGAAAAAATAGGTAAAAATTCCCCCAATAACTAATGATGAAAAACCACTTGATATAAAAGCTATTATTAATGATTGGCTAAAAGAAAGCATTTTGTTTAATAATTAACTTATGTATGTTAAAAATTAAGTTAATTTAAGTATGCTAATACTGGCGAATTTAATTTCATTTTTATATAGTCACAACGGACCATATAATGAGCAGTAATGATTTAGTTTTAGTTAAGCACTATTTCACAAAGATACGTAGTAATGAATATCGCTTACGCGTAGCGAAGGTCGCCTTCGCTAAGACTATGGTGAACTATGAGCAAAGGGAGTAATTCTGTCACAGATATTTTTCTGAAGAAAAATTCTTCGACCCCATCTCGCGGCGCTAAGGCGCATCGCTCCGACTTTCTCATCCCTCACGAAAGCCAAACTCTTGGCTTTCTTCTCTCCTTCGTTCACGTTGTTCACTGCGGAGAGAGAGGGATTCGAACCCCCGGTACCCATTAAGGCACAACAGTTTTTGGCGACCCCGCACCAAAGCGGAAGGGGTGAGATTCGAACTCACGGTGGACTTTCATCCACGACAGTTTTCAAGACTGTTCCCTTAAACCACTCGGGCACCCTTCCGCTTTTTTGCGGGGCAAGCTATCGCTGGAGTTTATCCACCTCTGGTGGAACCGCTCAGCCATCTCTCCATAATTAACTCAATTTTTAATAAACGACCCCTTATTGCCACTTTCCCAATATAACAATTAAAAATAGATTTGTAAATATTCAACCTTGCAGCTATCTACCTTTTTCCAAAAAATAACAATTATTTTTTATTTTACCACAAACAAATACACCTTCTCCCCTGTACTCGGGGGAGATGTCATTGTACTCAATGACAGAGAGGGCATGCATTTATTTTAACCCTCACCCCAGCCCTCTCCCGAGTACAGGAGAGGGGGATTGGAAAAAGGTGAATAGTTGCTTACCCTTTCTGTTTTATTTTTTATTAATATCATTCAATCATTTGAATTTTATTTGAAATTTAAAATTGGAAATTTGAAATTACTAAAAAATGTTCCCCATTTTTTAGGAGTGTGTTATAATTCAATTATAAAAATTACTTAAAATAAAATGTATTCAAATAAAAGACCCCCTTTTAAAAAAGATGTTCACATAAACCACGAAGGAGAATATTTGGAAAATCCGCATGACTTTATGCTAGAAAAACACGCTCATGGCACCCTTCTTCACTGGCAAGGACCAGAATATGAGCATTATCCCAAAGAAAAAACTTGGTATTCAGTGGCGGGTTTGATTTTATCCGCTATAGTGATTTATGCCTTAGTTACCAATAGTCCTATTATGGCTATAACATTTGTTTTAATCGGAGTAGTTGGATATATCCAATTGGAAAAGTTTCCTCGCGTACTAGATTTTAAAGTAACTCACGATGGAGTAATGGCTGGCAAAGAACTTTATGAATTTGATAATATAAAATCATTTTGGATTTTTTATGAACCGCCTCATACTAAAATTTTAAGCTTGCACACCGATGCTATGCTAACTCCTTATATCCATATTCCTGTTCATCAAATAGATCCAGTTAAACTAAGGGAAATATTGATGGATTTTATTCCGGAAGAAAAGCAAAAACCAACCTTAGTAGACACGATTGAAAGGCTTTTGCATATATAAATAAGTTACGCTAGTGAGGCTCTAAGAGCCCTATAGGGCTCTTAGAGCCTTTTTGCGCGGAGCCTTTTCATTTATATATTTATATGCTAGGATATTCTAGTGTTCGGCCATAAAATGAGCTCTCGTAGTTCAACGGATACCTGCCCGCAGTACTACAACGTTGCAGGCGGGGAACGCGAGTTTGTGCAAACTCGCAATTTCTGTTAATAATGAGCAATTTAATAAAGATGAAAAATGAGCTCTCGTAGTTCAACGGATAGAACGCGAGTTTGCGGAACTCGTAATTGAAGTTCGATTCTTCACGAGAGCACAAAACTGTAGAGACGTAGCATTGCTACGTCTTTTAGGTTTTAATACATACAATTTCTTCTATCAAAAAAGACGCAGCAATGCTGCGCCTCTACATTCAATCAAGATCTAAATTTTAATTCTCCACGAACTCTTTTTTCTTCCAGGTATCCGATTGCCGACATAGAACTTTTTTACTATCTTCAGACTCATCAATCAGTTCTTCGATTACCATCTCCATTCTCATCCCCTGCGAACCCTTTACCAAAACTAAATCCCCTTCTTTGATTATACTTTTTATAATTTTTCCCGCCTCTCTCGGATTAGAGAAAAATAAAACGCTTTTCATTTCATTATCGCTTCCCAATAAAGTCTGAGCAGCTTCGTGCATTCTTTTGCCAACTAACACTAACTTATCAAATTTGCCCTCCAGTACGCTCCTCACAACATCCAAGTGTCCCTTCTTAGAATCTTCTCCCAGCTCAAACATATCCCCTAAAATAAGTATTTTTCTTTGGGCGTTTATCTGATTCATTGTATCAATAGCCGCCAAAGTAGAAACTGGCGAAGCATTATATGTATCATCAATTATAAGACTATTTTTAATACCCTTTATCAAGTTCATTCTTCCCAGTGGAGATTTATAGTCCTCTAGGGCACGCAATGCTTCAATTGTATTAATTTTAAAATATTCCCCCACTCCTACTGCGGCCAAAGCTGCGTAAAGGTGATGCTTGGCAATCACCTTGGGTAAACGCATAGGAATAATTTTATTGTCATAGTTTAACTTAAAGCTTAAACCCTTAGATTTTCCATCACTTTCATAATTAAAACGGACATCTGTAACCTTAATATATGCTTCTTCATTAAAACCATAGGAAACCGTTTTGGTTTTTGTTTCACTGACCTCTTCTTTTATATAAGGATTATCAGTATTTAAAATAGCCACGCCATTATCAGAAACAGATTTTACCAAAATACTTTTTTCCTTGGCAATTTCTTTTATATTTTTAAAAAATTCCAAATGGCTGGAAGAAATATTAGTAAGAATCCCGACATTTGGTTTAATAAAACTCATCAAGTATTTCATATCTCCAGGCCTATCTATCGCCATTTCTAAGACTAAGATTTTTGGATAACCCAAAGGAGTAATTAACCAAAAAATCCATTTCAAAAAAACTAAAATCCATTTAAATAAATTTCTGCCTCCAGTTTTAGCACCGATTATAGTAAGAGGAATTCCAATTTCGTTATTGTAATTTTCCTCATTTTTCCTCACTTTAAAATTATTTTTTAAAACCAAAAAAACCGCTTCCTTGGCAGAACTTTTCCCCACCGATCCGGTTATTCCCACTATCTGAGGCTTGTGTCTTTTTAAAATAGTCACCGCCATTAAGCGTAGGATTTTTTCTAAATAAATTATTTTCTTTGATTTCATTTAACTAACTTTTTAAAAAAATTATTTTTCTTCTTTATTAATAGGCTCAGTTGGTTCTATATTATAATAATTCAACAAAAATTTCATTACCTCTCCAAAAGTAGGCGCCGCACTGGATTCTGCCCATTGCAATTCCTTTGGATTGTCTATTTTAACTATAACAGCAAATCTAGGGTCGTCCAACGGAGCGATACCGGCGAAAGATCCTATAGTTACACCCTCTTCATATCCTCCCCCTCCTTGCTTGGCCACCTGGGCGGTACCCGTTTTTCCTCCCACCCGATAACCGCTTACCGCCGCTCTTTTACCATGACCATTCACCACTACGCTGCCCAACATTTCCTTCATCTGATCAGAGGTTTCTTTTTTTATAACTCTTCTTATTATTTGTGGCTCGACAATTTCTTCCTCCCCATTTGAATAAACTTTCTTCTCCACTATTTGCGGTTTCATTAAATTTCCGCCGTTGGCGATAACTGAATAAGCATTAAGTACCTGAAGTGGCGTAGTAGTTATACCCTGGCCAAAAGAAGCAGTAAAAAATTGAATATCGCTTTTTAGATTAATTAAATTACGGATATCCCCGGCCGATTCATTGGGTAATGCTATTCCAGTTTTCTCACCAAAACCAAAGTTTCTTACATAATCAGCGAATCTTTTGTTGCCGATTAATTTTTCCGTAAAAATAACTCCAGTATTTAAAGATTTTTCTAAAACCTCCGTCATGGTCTGCTCGCCATTGGCTTTACCATCAGAGTTTTTGATATTATAGCCTGCCTCGCTTATTACCCCCGTATCCACATATTTAGTATTAGGGGATATTACGCCGGAGTCAATACCACTGGCTAAGGTCATAGTTTTAAAAACAGAACCCGATTCATAAGCGTTGGTAACGGCTGGATTAATAAAAAGACTCATATCTTCAACCTTTCCAAAATCATTAGGGTTAAAATTGGGATAATTTGCCATAGCTAGAATTTTCCCAGTGCTTGGTTCTTGGACCAATATACTTCCCCTATCAGCTTTATATTTTTCCATGGCTGATTTAAGAATTTTCTCTGTCTCATATTGAACTGCCTGATCAATAGTCAAAATCAAATCAACTCCATCTTGAGCCGGAACCTTCTTTCTGTCAGTAATCGATATCCATCTTCCGGCACTATCTCTTTCTTGAAAAATACTTCCATTTTTTCCGTGCAATTGATCTTCCCAAAAAGACTCCAGACCATAACGACCGATTTCCGTTTCTCCATTTGAACCCACAAATCCAATTACCTGAGAAGCCAATTCTTTGCCAGGATAATATCTATAATTTTCCGGCAGAAGCTTTACTCCTTTAAGTTTTAAATTTCTAATTTTTTCCGACTCCTCTTGAGATATTTTCTTTTTCACTATCTCAAACATATCATTTGGATCAGACAATTTCCTCTCAATCTCGCCTCGATCCATTCCTAAAATATAACTTAATTCACTAATAACCCTATCTCTATCCGTAACCATTTTGGGCTCTAAGAAAGCCATCATATATTCCTTGTTAACCGCTAAAGGGTATTTCTCATCCCTATTTTTCAAATAAATTTCTCCCCTTCGCGCAGAGAGTTCGCTAAAGGCTTCGTGCTGATCTTCTGCCATTCCTCGAAATCTGGCATAATCGCGCACTTGCAATATATAAAGACGGGCAATAATAATTATTCCCATTAAAAAAATAGCAGCAGCCAAAAAATAAATTCTTTGGCTGCTTACCAAGTTGTCATGTTCATTTTTCCTGCTAGCTAAAATCGTTTTGGACATAAGTATCACATTCTTAGAACAATATATTTAAGATATTGATATTTTTCAAATCTCAGCTCAAGAATTTTACTTTAGCGCTCGTCTTTTAAAGCCACTGCGCCTTCATTATCATCAATATAAACCACATCCTTAACTTCTACCATATTTAAATTTCCGATATTATCTTTGATGTTATAAAAAGAATTTAGTTCTGCTTCCTGAATTTGCAATTGTTTATTTTCCTTTTTTAACTCTTCTATTTTTTGTTCCACTTTTTTAATTTCATATCCCTTCACCGCGCTAGTATTGATTATGGCCAAATAGATCGCAGCTACAAATAAGCACAATACGATTGCTAACATTTTTATTTTAGAAAAACTGAAATTATTTTTAATTTTAACTTCATTATTATTCATTTTTTTGTTTACCCCGTTAAATTGCGGTAATCCGCAGTATTTAACTGGGGTTACCCCGTTAAATTTATTTTAATTTAAGCTAGGGTTAATTTTATTTTTGTTTTTGTTTTTGCTTATAGTTTTCTTTTTGAGTTGGCCTTATTTAACTGGGGTTTTTATTTAAATTTTCTCTATTATTCTCAATTTGGCGCTTCGCGCTCTGGGATTTTCCTTTAATTCTTCCGCTAAGGCAGTTATGGGTTTTTTGGTAATAATTTTTATGGTGGCTCTTTTGGTGCATTGACATATGGGAAATTCTATCGGACATATGCAATTTACCTGAGCTTCTTTGAAAATATTTTTTACAATCCTATCTTCTCCGGAGTGNNTGTTTGTATTTTTCAGGAATAGCTTGAGAAATAATTTTTACTAATTCATCTGTATTATTTATTTCTTTAACTTCTCTGGCTTCAATTATTTTTTGAGCAACTCTACTAGCCAGTTTTTCTTCCCCTAAATCTCGAATAATTCTATTTAAATCCTCTCTTGAATACTTATTAACTATATCTCTGGCGGTTAATTCCTGACTTTTATTCATCCGCATATCAAGCTGGGTTTCCGAATTAAAACTAAATCCTCTTTCCTTGTCTTCCAGCTGATCAGAAGATAACCCGAAATCCGCCATTATTGCATCTACCTTCTCTATCTTCAAACTTTCTAAAATACTTTCTAAATTTCCAAAATTATCTTTTACTAATATTAAATTTTCTTCTTTTATATTTAAATTTTCTTTCTTAATTTTATTTTTAAATCTTTCCAGAGCCTCACTGTCTCTATCAATCGCAATTAATTTTCCATTAGGTAAAATTCTTTTTAATATTTCCAGTGAATGACCGCCACCACCAAGAGTTGCATCAATCGCCAACATCCCATCTTTTAAATTTAATCCTTCCAACACCTCCTTCAATAATACTGATTTGTGAATTGTCATATCTTAAATTGTAGCTTTTTAGTCATTAGCTTCTTAGTCCTCTTACTCCCAAAATCCTAGATTCTTAAATTCATATCTCCCTACGAGCTACAAACTACTGCGCTACTTACTATTTAATATACTCCCAGCTTTCCCAACTGCTCCGCTATTTCATCACTATCCTTTTCTGCTTTATTTTTATAAATATTCCATTTCGTTTTATCCCAAATTTCCAATCTATCAAAAAGTCCCGCTACTGTTACATCTTTTTTTAATCCGGCGTATTCTTTTAAATAATCAGGGATCAGCACTCTGCCTTGTTTATCTAAATCAACATCTACCGCTCCCGCCAGCATCAGACGAATAAAACTTCTGGTTCCGGATTCTCCGACTGGCAAACTGCCTAATTTTTCAGCCAACTTCTCCCAAGTCTTCATGGGGTAAATAAATAAACATTTGTCCATTCCTCTTGTTATCACCACTTTTTTCCCAAGCTCAACACGACATCGAGATGGCATCGCCACTCTTTTTTTGGGATCAATTGTATGTTGATATTCTCCAATAAACATTTTATTAGGTAATAGATATTAGGTGGTAGTCGGTAGTTTCTAATTATTAATTCTACCTTTTCTCCACTCTTCCCCACTTAACTACATTATACTACCATTTTACCCCACTTAGCATTATATTGTCAACACTTTTTGAGATTCTCTACGAATTACGAACCTATACCTGTCCGCCATTGCCTATTGAATAAATTAACCAAAATAATTTACTTATCACAAGCCATTAAACTTATCAAATTAATACATTGTTAAGGCTTGGCAGGCGGGCGAATATACGAACTCTCTCTTTGAGGAAAATAAATATTTTCCGGTTCCCTCTCCCCCTCCCTGAGGGGGAGAATTAAAGAGGGGGTGGAGTAAAAACCACCCAAAACCATTGTCCAATAAGTGCGCGATAGCATTTATATCGGACATAAGCAAATTTAAAAAGCCGCATCGCAGTTTTCTGCAATCGGCTTTTTGGCTGACATCAAGTTCACACAAGAATGGTTTCATCCTTTTAAAGTAAATCCTACTTTAGCCAACACTTTCCTGATATCCTCTATGGTACTCGAACTCACACCCATAATGCGGACTAAATCTCTTTCGGTTTGCCCAATCAAATCTTTAACCGTATTGATATCAGCACGCTTTAAACAATTCACCGTATGCGACAAAAGCCCGATATTATCAACAGAGCAGTTAAGGGTTTTGATATTTACTTCATTTACTACCCTAATTACCAAACCAAACATCTCATCCAAAGATGGTTCATTATCATCTGGAAATTCTGAAATAAAAATCACATCAAATAACTGAGTGTTTTCGGAAAAATTAACTATCTTTAAACGATTGCCAAAAATTATCTGCATTCTCGCCAAGGTATTTACTGTTATGCCGCTAAGCTTAATTTCAACATTCATCTGGGTCACCTCTTTTTTTGAAAAAAGTTATCAGCATTTATTCACTGAATGAAATATGTTGCTGTTTTTTATAAAATTGAATTTTCTATAAAATTATTAAAGAACACTTAATATAATTTAATATCTTACCACAAATATCTTTTAAAATAAATAAAAAAGATAATTCCTAGCATGTAACAAAAATCCTGCGGCGCGTTTGAGATACAGTAAAGACAATAATTTAAAAAGCCGAATTGCAGTTTTATGCAAGTCGGCTTTTTCACTTCTTTATCCAAAAGAAGTTTTTTAAAAATATTTTTTTGCCATTTGATTCATTGCCTCATTTTCATTAGCGACTGATAATTTCTGGATAAGATTGTCAATTTTTCTTAAACCAGGATCACAATCGCAATAGGACATCAGTCCGATAAAGGTGATAGCTTTATTGATATTATCAAAAGATACTTTGCCCCGGCCAAGTTCCTGTTCCAAGAAATTGCTCGTTTCGATAATTCTTCTTTTGATAACAAAAAACAAATTTCGGACTTCTTCGCTTTCCGTTATCGGAAGAGAGGATTTTTCTTCTGTGCAACCTTGCCTCTCCATTTCTGACAATATGTCGTACATAACATCGCTTGCTACCTTAATCACATATGCAAAAAAGGAAGAAAAATTTACCCCAGACAAATTCTGGTTGGTTTCTATGCATTCTCTTATTAAGGCTATTGCGTTATCAACCGGGTTTTTAGTAATTACATTTATACTCATACCTTCCTCCATTCTTTTAAAATTTGAATCTGGAAATGAAAAAACTGGATATAAATCTTATGTGCTGAATTTAATATTTAAAAAGCCTCGGGCAAAAGTTCTGCCTTTGGCTTTTCATAAATAATCCTGAATATTCTAAGACGATTGATTGCCTTTCTTAAAAGAGAAAAATAATTCTCGACATCCAGCACCCAAAATAAATAAAGTTGCCGGAATAAAAACCAAAAGATACAAAATGGGAGAACCTCCTGATTCTACAATTACCTCAGCAAACATACTCCATATCGCTAGTCCTCCAAAAAATATTCCAATGGCACAAGAAACATCCACTGCCAAAACGTTTATCTTCAGAGATCTATATTTAAAATAAGTCTCTCTGATAATCGCCGAAAGTAGAAATCCCACAAAAGGAGCAATAATCCATTCAAAAAAAAGAATGCAACTACCGAAATAACCCAGGGCGATACCCACGACAAAATATATCATTTTAGCATATGAATTCGCATCTCGTTCCATCATCTCCATCCTCCTGATTTAAAATTTTTACACTCGACACTTTTTCCATCAACCAATATTTATCCCAAATTAGACTGCTAACTAAGGATAAAGATTGGGTGATTGAAGATTGTCAAAAAACTAATCAACATTAAAGTATATCACAAAATGGCTAAAAAGTCAAACAAAAACCCGTACCTCCTCACTAACCCTCTAAAATAAAAAGTGTTTTTATTAAAGATCAGCAATTACATCTTTTTTCCCTGTACTCTCGGGACCCGCCTGCAACGTTGTAATACTGCGGGCAGGGACATCACGTACTAATTGACAGAGAGGGAATGTATTTATTTTACCCTCTCCCCAACCCTCTCCCGAGTACAGGAGAGGGGGCTATAGTAGGAAGTCACAAAAACCCCGATGTTGAATCGGGGTTTATTTGTGGACCGAACAGGACTCCTCCTCACTCCGATTCGGAGCCTGGGCGCTACACACAAAAAAACTCGCACCCTTCGAGTCCTGTTCTAAAAATAAAAAACTGTCGTTAAAGACAGTTTTTATCAGTGGACCGAACAGGACTCGAACCCGCCACCTCCTCAGTGCAAATGAGGCGCTCTACCAGATGAGCTATCGGCCCATTTTATTGAAATGGTAAACTATTAAATTGTAGTGATGCCTTCTCTGTGCAAGTGATTGAGAACTAGTGAGCAATCTCCGCGACCAGATGTCACCCAGAGGGTGATCAGCCTTTGGCTGAAGCTATCGGCCCAAATAATTTATTTTTTCAAACTAAAATAAATTATATAGCATATCTAAAAATTTGTCCATACATTATAATTTATCATTTATTAGTTAACGTATTAACGAGTTAACGAATTACTTTTTAAAAAAACGCTAATATATTTCCCAACTCGTTAATTCGTTAACTCGTTAATTATTTAATAGCAAATTAATATATTATACATTTATCTTCAAATAATAATATGCTACTATGTTAACATGTTAAAAATATTAACTTGATAGCATGCTTTATTTAAACGCTCTCAATAAAATAAACGGCGTCGGTCCTCAGAAATTAAAAATACTTCTAAGCTATTTTAAAAACGGAGAAGAAATTTACAATGCTCCACTATTGGAATTAATCAAAAGCGGTATCAGCGAAAAACTAGCTCAATATATAATCACCCAAAGAAATAAAATTAATCCCCAAGAAGAATGGGCTAAGCTGGAGAAAGAAAATATCCGAGCTATTTCTTTTTATGACGACAACTACCCTGCCCCGCTCAAGGAAATTCCTTCNNGCAACTTCCATAGCTCATGATTTGGTTAGAGCTGGAATAACAGTAGTTTCTGGAATGGCTCTTGGAATTGATACATTTGCGCATCGAGGAGCTCTTGAAGGGGGCGGAAAAACTTTGGCTGTTTTAGGAAGCAGCTTGGAAGATAATAACATCGGACCCCGAGCTAATTTTAATCTTTCTCGCCACATTATCGAAAACGGCGCCCTTGTTAGCGATTATCCGCTCGGAACGCAAGCTACACCCCAAACATTTCCAGCCCGCAATCGTTTAATGGCTGGACTTACGTTGGGCACAGTGGTAATTGAAGCTGCACCTCTGAGTGGCACGCTTATCACCGCCGGAATGGCCCTGGATTTTAATCGCGAAGTTTTTGCTGTGCCTGGAAGTATTTTTTCACCCAGCTCCCAAGGAACTAATCAACTTATTAAATCAGGGGCTAAAATTGTTACTAGCGTAAATGATATTTTGGAAGAATTAAATATAGATAAATTTCAAGAGAAAAAAACTGTCCGAGAATTTATTCCTGCCTCCAAAGAAGAAGAAATCATTATGAAAATTATTTCTCACGAACCAACTCACATTGACAGAATTATTAAACTCTCTAGAATGAACACAAGTGGAGTCTCTTCAATTTTAATTATGCTTGAAATGAAAGGAGTAATTAAAGACATCGGAGGACAAAACTATATTTGCTTGTAATGTCAAAATTCAAATGCCAAATTTCCAATAAAATCTAAATTTCTAATTTCTTAATTTAATTCATTTAGTCATTTATTTGGAATTTGAAATTGGAATTTTGAAATTTTTTATAACCTATCAACTAAACCACCTAACTTTAAAAAAATATGAAACTAGTCATCGTTGAGTCCCCTTCCAAATCAAAAACAATTAAAAAATATCTCGGCAGTGGCTATGAAGTAAAATCTTCCATTGGCCATATTCGCGACTTACCCAAAAGTAATAAGAAAGCTATTGAGATTGAAAATGATTTCTTGCCTCATTATGAAATTCTCGAAGGCAAGGAAAAAGTCATTGATGATTTGAAAAAAAGCGCCAAAAAAGCCACTGAGGTACTTCTAGCAACCGATCCTGATCGCGAAGGAGAATCCATTGCCTGGCATTTAGCTGAAGCGCTAGGTCTAAAAAAAGCCAAAAGAATCGTCTTTAATGAAATTACCGAACAAGCTGTTACTGAGGCCATTGGACGCCCTCGCGCCATTGATTTAAATTTAAAAAATGCCCAAGAAGCTCGCCGAGTATTGGACAGACTTTTTGGCTATGATTTGAGCGGTTTAATTTGGAAAAAGGTGCGTTATGGTTTAAGTGCCGGACGAGTCCAATCTCCAGCCTTGAGAATTTTAGTAGAAAGAGAAAAAGAAATTCAAGCTTTTATTACAGAAAAATATTGGAGTATTATTTCTACTGTCGAAAATAAAACCAAAAATAAATTTGATCTAACTTGTGTCAAAGAGCCTCGGGATAAAAAAGAAGTCGATGCTATATTGCAGGCAGGCAAAAAAGACGCGTGGAAAGTATCTAATATTTCCGAAAGGGAAATTCATCGCATGCCCTATCCCCCTTTTATAACATCTACATTGCAACAAGCAGCCAGTTCAAGATTGGGATTTGCTCCTTCTAAAACAATGTTTTTGGCTCAAAGACTTTATGAAGCCGGACATATTACTTATATGAGAACCGACAGTACTATTTTAAGCAGTTTGGCGCAAAAACAAATTGCTCAAGTAGTTACTAAAAAATTTGGAGCAGAAAATTTAAAACCTCGGGTATTTAAAACTAAGAGTAAATCCGCTCAAGAGGCACATGAAGCTATTCGCCCAACTGATTTTAATAAACCATCTATTGGTGATACGCCCGAACAAGTTAAGCTTTATAATTTAATTTGGATTCGCGCCGTGACCTCACAAATGACAGAAGCTGTGTTATTGAGCATGAAGTTAACGGTGCAAGTGGGAGAAAATAAAAATATTCCTCTTTTTATCACCAAAGGGTCGCGAGTGCTTTCTCAAGGATGGTACAGTGCTGATACTCATGCCATCAAAGAAGATGTGGAATTACCGAAAGTTAAAATCGGAGAAGAATTGAAATTTATAGATATCAAAGCAAACGAAAAAGAAACTCTTCCTCCACCTCGCTACACCGAAGCAGGACTCATTAAAGAATTAGAAAAAAGAGGCATCGGTCGTCCGTCTACTTATGCAGCTATCATAAAGACACTCAAGGACAGAGCTTATGTCGATAAAGAAGGCCGCACATTAAAACCCACAGACACAGGAGAAACGGTAAGCGATTTCCTGAGCAATCATTTTAATCACTATATTAGTGATTCATTCACATCGCAAATGGAAGATAATCTAGATGAAATAGCTAGCGGAAAAAAAGAATACGCTAAAATTTTAAAATCTTTTTATGGGCCATTTACCAAAGAAATAAAATCCAAAGAAAAAATAGAAAAAGTTACCAACTTAGGAAAGGCTGATGCCAAACATAAATGTCCGCTTTGTAAAAATTCAATGATTATTAAGCTAGGAAAGACTGGTAAATTTTTAAGTTGCGAAAAATTCCCAGATTGTACCGGAGCCAGGACTATCGATGGAAAAATTTTGGAAGGTCCCAAAGAAACGGGAGAAAAATGCCCTCAATGCGAAACCGGAAAATTAGTAACGCGCGAAGGAAAGTTTGGAAAATTCATTTCTTGCGATCAATTTCCAAAATGTAAATATATTAAAGAAGATCCCAAGGAAGCTGCCAAAAAGCAAACTGGCGTGAAATGCCCCAAATGCAAAGATGGAAATATGACCGAAAAAAGAGGACGTTTCGGAATATTTTATGCTTGTTCCAATTATCCTACCTGCCGTCATGCTATCAAATCCAAACCCACGGGAAAAATTTGCGGTTATCCTCGAGTAGAAAAACCCAATGGCAAATGCGATGAACTGATGATGGAAGGCACCAAAACTATTCCTGAAAGATGCTCAGATAAAACTTGTCCTAATCATCGACCGGACAAACTAGGCAAATAATAGAGCATATAACATTAAGCACATAGCAAAAACAACCATCTAAACAATGGTTGTTTTTTAATCTCAAATTTCCAATTTCCAATTTCCAATAAATGACTAAATTATAAAATGTAAAAATAATTCCCCATTTCTTTACTTTGAAATTTAATCATTTAAAATTGATTTGATATTTTTAATTTGAAATTTGAAATTTATCTTTCTTCTTGCTTATTGCCCTTAAATTATTTATACTAAAAGCAAACTAAGAGATATTTTATGATATTATTAAAATCTGAATTAAAAAATTTACTCAAAAAAGTAAAAGTGCCGCTTACGCAGTCGAGAAAGGATCTCATAATCCGAGCTTTTGAATTTGCCGAAAGAGCTCATCAGGGGCAAAAAAGAAAATCGGGAGAAGATTATTTTAGCCATTGTATAGCTACTGCTGAAATACTAGCGCAAATAGGAATGGGTTCCAAAACCATTGCCGCAGGATTATTGCATGATGTTCCTGAAGATACCCCTATTACTTTAACCGAGATAAAAAAAGAATTCGGAGAAGATATCCATAATCTTGTAGAGGGCATAACTAAACTTGGAAAAATTAAATTAAAAGAAACCAAAGAGGAATACTTGATAGAAAATCTGCGCAAAATGTTTTTAGCTATGGCGGCTGATATTCGAGTAGTGATCATAAAGCTGGCTGATCGATTGCATAACATGCGAACTCTAGAGTTTAATCCACCCGAAAAAAGACCTCGCATAGCTAGAGAAACAATGGAGATTTTTGTACCTATTGCAGACCGGCTTGGAATCGGAGAAATAAAGGCCGAACTGGAAGATTTATGCTTCAAATTTATAGATTCGAAGCATTATAAAATTGTTAAAAAATTACGTGATGATTATTATCGAGAAGGTGAAAAATTTAATAACCAAGCTATCCGTGAATTGGAAAAAGAAATCAGAAATAGAAAAATAAAAATAATTAAAATTTACGGCCGAGCCAAAAATCTCAGAAGCTTATTTCTTAAATTAGAAAAAAGAGAGATGGATATAGGAAGAATTTATGATCTTATCGCAATTAGAATAATAGTTCCAACGGTCTCGGATTGTTATGAGGTTCTAGGAATAACTCACAAAGTTTACCGACCAATGGTAGGGAGAATAAAAGATTATATTTCACTTCCCAAACCCAACGGATATCAATCAATTCATACCACTATTTTTGGACCCGAGGGACGAATCATGGAAATCCAAATAAGAACACAAAAAATGCACGATGAGGCAGAATTCGGAATAGCTTCTCACTGGATTTATAATGAAAATAAACGAAGAGATTGGAAAAATTATTTCAGGTCTCAGGAGACTTATTCTGAAAAAGAAGTTGGCTGGATAAGGCAACTGAGGGAGTGGCAAAGTGAAGTCGGACAAGACAATAAAACCTTCCTAGAGGGTCTAAAGATTGATTTTTTTAGAAACAGAATTTTTGCTATTACTCCCAAAGGTGATGTTATTGATTTGCCCGAAGAGGCTACCCCGGTAGATTTTGCTTACGAAATTCACAGTGAAATTGGTAACTCTATTACGGGCGCCAAAGCAGATGGGAAAATGGTACCACTGGACTATAAAATTAAAAATGGTCAAATGCTAGAGGTTATGACTTCTAAAGAAAAAAAGATCCCCAATAGGAAATGGCTAGAGTTTGTCAAAACTTCCAACGCTCGCGCACATATAAAAAGACAGCTCAAACGAAGTGATGAATTAATATAAAATCCAACTAAAAACTCAAAATAAAAAGTTAAAATTAAAAATTATAATGAAAACCACCAGCCAACGCTGGCGGTTTCTATCCTGCCCGCTTCAAGCGGGCTCAAATTAAATACACATCAAATACAGGTCCACACTTTACGACTAAAATAAAAATAAATCAACTTAAAGAGAGCGTTAAAAAACTGACACCCCAACGGTGTCATCCCAGAAAATAGAATTTCTTAACGATTCGCCAGCTGGCGGAGAGTTTTAGAAATTCATTTATGTGGGATCTCTCTAGTAATATCCTAGAAGTACGTGTGGCAGTTTTTTGTAACTTTTTTGCTGTCAAAAAAGTTATTGAAAAAATATTAGCGGCAGGGCCTATGTAGTCTTAAACGCACGAACCGCCCAAAGGCGATAATTTTTCTTGTTTTATAAGAAATATTTTTAATTAAAATTATGGTTGCACTGGAAATGGATTTGACGCGTCCTCATTTATTTCACTTAAATCTTCTATTGGAATTTCAGTCTCAATAGTTTCCATACTTTTATTATTCTTCTCCAAAGATAAATTACTAATAATTTTTTTCAATTCATCATTGGAATAATAATCTATNNATACTCAACCTATCTTCCAAATCTTTAATTTCAGGATCAATATTCAAAGTTCTCTTGCTTACTTTTGCGGAAATTTCCTTGGTCTTATTTTCAACCTGACGAACTGTCCAATTATTTTTGATTGTCAGATCCAATAAAGCCCTTTGCTTTTCTGGATTTCCAACTGACAAAATGGCCTTGGCATGACCTTCAGTTATAATTCCATCTTTAAGAGCTTTGAGAGCCTCTACGGGCAATTTTAAAAGCCTAATCTTATTAGCTACTACACTTCTGCTTTTACCCATTTTTTGCGCCACTTCCTCCTGGCTCATTTGAAATTCATCCATTAATTGCTGAAAAGATCTAGCCTCCTCAATCGGATTAAGATTGTGCCTTTGAATATTTTCAACAATAGCCAATTCTAATTTTTGCTTATCTTTTATATCTTTTATGATAATAGGAATTTTTGTAAGTAAAGCTAACTTGGAAGCCTGTAATCTCCTCTCTCCCGCAATTAATTCATACTCATCCCCTTTCCTCGTAACCACCAAAGGTTGCAAAACTCCATGCTCCTTTATTGAATCTGATAATTCTTTTAACTTTTCTTCATCAAAGTGAATCCTGGGCTGATAAGGGTTGGCTGCAATTTTATTAATATCCACCTCCAAGACTCCTTGATTAAAACTTTCCGCAACAGCCTTCTTCGGCTCTTCTCTTTTGGGGATATAATTATCTTTTTTAACATAATCAACTCCCTGCAGATCATCCGAAGAAGAGGAGTCTGAATCGGCATCTCTATTTATTTTTTTCTGAGGTATCAGAGAAGATAATCCTCTTCCCAATCCATAATTTTGAGCCATAATTCTTAAAAATTATAATTCTAAAATAAAAATTTAAATTTAGATTAATAATTTATTTACTATTTATTTCTACTAAAAAGATTAACTTCAAATTTGTTAAGCATTTTTATCCGCCTCATCCATCTCGATAATTTCTCTGGCAATACCTTTGTAAGCTCTAGCGCCCTTAGAAAAAGCATCGAAATTTAAAATTGATTTTCCAAAACTTGGAGCCTCAGCCAAACGCACACTTCTGGGAACTACATTTTCAAAAACATATCCCGGAAAATGCTCCCTTACCTCCTTTACAACTTGGCGAGAAAGTCTATTTCTCCTATCGTACATTGTTAGCATCACTCCTTTTATTTTCAAATCTGGTTGAATATTTTCCTTGACCAAACTAATTGTTTCCAATAATTGACTAAGACCTTCTAGCGCATAATATTCTGTCTGGACAGGAATAATAATTTCATCACTGGAAACCAAACCATTAATAGTCAGAAGTCCCAAACTGGGCGGACTATCTATAATTATATAATCATATTCCATCCTGATTTGCCTAAGGGCATTGTATAATTTAAACTCCCTATTTTCCATATGAATCATCTCTACTTCAGATCCAGCTAAATCTTGCGAGGATGGCAAAATATCAAATCCCAATGATTTTTTAGTAACTATAATTTCCCTTGGATTTTTACCCAAAATCATTGCTTGATAAAGATTATTTTTCAACTCTCTGACATTTATACCCAAGCCAGAAGATGCATTTCCTTGGGGATCCAAATCAACCAAAAGAACCCGCTTACCAGCAGTTGCTAAATAAGTGGTCAAATTAACAGCGGAGGTAGTTTTACCCACTCCCCCCTTTTGATTGACTAATGAAATTATTTTTGCCATAATTAATTATAGTATAACGTTATTTAATAATTTTGAAAAGAGGGTAACCTCTACGAAATACGAACACATACGAAATTACGAATTTATTGTAACATTTATACATTCACAGGCGAAGCCGAAGAAACAATAATATTTGACTAATCACATAAATTTCGATAATATCAATAATGTTCATGATAGAATTTTCTGTCCAAAGCAGAAGAACATTGGAATAATTAAGTACCTAAAAAAATTTGTTAAAATATCGCCCGGATGGCGAAATTGGTAGACGCGCACGACTCAAAATCGTGTGGATTTATTCATGAGAGTTCGAGTCTCTCTCCGGGCACAATTAAAAAGTGGATTTATCCATAAGAGTTTTTACCACGCTGAATAACTGTGGCGCCTAGTCTGACAACTAGGCCCCGCCTGCCATCGCATTGAACATATTTATTTAATATGTATTATTTATTTTTCTCACAATCATTTTACAAATATATTCTAAGTAAGGCATTGCGGGCAGGTCTCTAGGCATCCTATAAAAATACAATCTTTTTAATTAAGGTTGTTTTTTGTTTTTAAACTTGACTTTACCTTAAAATATCAATAAGCTTTAATAACTTAGTTCCTAAAGCCAACCATATC
>DNVQ01000021.1:0-15986 GCA_003507475.1 Candidatus Moraniibacteriota bacterium
AAATAATTTATCGCTCCGACAAAATTTACTTTACTCAGATTTGAATTTTGAAATTTACTGCCCCTTAAATCAGAATTTGAAAAATCAGACTCACTTAGGTTAGAGTCCACAAAATCAGTGTCATGCACTACACACTGGATAAATTTGGATTTTCCAATGTCCAGCTTGCTAAAATTACAAAGTTTTATAACGCAATTATCAAATTGCCAAGAAAGCAAAAATTTATTTATTTCGCTAAAAGCTACTCCGCTTATTTTACATTCTTTAAATGTAACATTGCAAAAACTACAGTTTAATATTTTTGAATTTGAAAAATTGCATTCATTAAAAACACAATCAATAAACTTAGTACCCACAAAATCAGTTTCAGTAAAATTACATCTATTAAATTCACAATTGGAAATTTCCAAAAGCGATAGCTTCCTCTCGGACCAATCTTCTTTTTGGATAGTTTTATTTTCAATAATATCTTCCATGCTATTTGAAAAGGATATTTTTTATTTTTTAAATACTACAACGAAGACACGAATCTTTGTTGCTCCTCAATTTCCTCATCTAATTCCCCTATCTTACGAAATGTTCCCTTACAGAAAGTACGATCAACTAATTTCCCAATAGAAAGAATATTTCCTGTCGTCGGTGATCTTGAATATTAAAATTATTGCAAAGTTATTTTTTTCTTCTCTGTATCAATTTCGCAAGTCATATCAAAAGAAAAAGAATAGAAATTAGAGATATCATGCCCAAAATGATTCCACTGAATAATAGGAAAATCATAATTTAAAAAAACATCCGATACAATCTCTTCAATTCCTCTGTTGTCTTGCGGATATTTGTTATCATCGCAATCAGACAAGGAGCCAATTATCATTCCTTTAATATTTTTTATTTTCCCCGATAATTCTAATTCGCGCAACTTAAATGAAAGCATTGCCGGCGCCATGCCGATCTCTTCCCAAAATAAAATTTTATCATCAAAATTAGGGAGAAGTTTAGTTGCCAAAAGAGAATTTATCAAAGTAATATTACCACCTAAAATTTTGCCAGAAGCCTTACCATGTTTTATGACTTTTATATCTTCAGAAAATATGTTTGCTTTTTGAGAATTCTCTAGCACTCCCAAAAACTGAGAAAAAGAATTTTCATCTATCTTAGATAGCTCATAAACATTGGGTCCATGAATAGCAATTTTATTTATATTTTTTTCAATAGCTAATAAAAGAATTGTAATATCACTATAGCCAATAAATGGTTTTGGATTTTTTTTAATAATATCAAAATCAATATCTTTTAATAAATCAATTGAACTTGCTCCACCAGTGGCACAAATGATTGCCTTAACTTCCTCATCAATAAACATAGCATGCAAATCTTCAACTCGCTCTTCTTTACTTCCCGCAGAATAATAAAAATGTTTACCTAAATTTGCTCCCTTTTTTATCACAAAACCATTTTTTCTAAGCCTATCTAGACCCACTTCAATCTCCTCCTGTATATTCCAAATCGGCCTAGACGGAGCAATCACTCCAATTGTATCTCCTTTTTTTAAAACAAATCTATTCATCCAACTAATTACTTAAATATTTATTCATCCCGCTAATCTTTAATTAACTGGGACTTACATTACTTACATCTTACGCTTAAATTTATAGGGCGTAAAGTGAGTTTTATAAAAATAAAAAGAGGCGAAGATCCGTTGAAATCTTCGCCTTTACCAATTGAGATCCGATGTCTCTTCCCCTGGGGTAACTGGATATACCCGACAATATTATTGTTCCATTATTTGCTTCATATGAAATGGAGAAAATCCATCGTATACGCCTGTAGCATCATCCTGCTTTGAAAAAATTTCAAGAAGTTTCAGATCTTCGATTACCTTTACTTGCTCCCAGCTTCTCACTCCTAGATCATAAGCCTCCATAGCTGACTCAAAAAACAATTCAAAATCATGATCCCACTGCAAATCTTCCACCCTTTCAATTACCACTTTTTTGATTCCCAGTTTATTAGAGACATATAATCTATGGCTGCCATTTTGAACAAAGCATTTAAATGGCATACCGTCTTTAAAGATTAATCTCAAATCTTGCTCCTGCGAAAAAATCCTCTTAGGATCATCCAGAAAAAATTTAACGTGGCTCTCAAAAAGAAGCGGTTCAAAAGGTTGGATTTCTCCAATATCTATAACTTCTTGGCCCGGTTGCAAAGAACTGTCTTCTTTGAATTCCCCTACTACTAAATATTCTCTATAGCTATCCATTGATTTTCCTCCAGGAATATTCAAATATTGGAATTAAGTATCTCTTTTTTTATACTTAATTAATTACATGCGCCTATTTGCAGTACCTACATCTTATACTTAAATTTATAGGGCGTAAAGTGAATTTTAGAAAAAATAAAAACCAGTGGCGAATTGTTAAAACTCCACTGGCTTCCTGAAAATATCATCTACATCTTTCCCATAGAAAACATCTTCAATGCTTTGTATAAATATTTAGCTGCTCTTGTCCAGTCAATCGGATCCATAGCATTGCCAGTTAGCGTAAGTTGCGCTTGCGCATCAATGCTAAGGCCTGAATATTTATTTACTAACGGTTGTCCTAGGTGCAATGTATCGGGTCCTAAACCGCCCGCAAAAGTAATATTCAAGGAAAGCGTTGAATTAATTATGGCCTCGACAAAAGGCATCAACCCAAATGCATCCATGCCTTTGCCTCTTCCCATGCTCTTATCCAAAAGGACAAAATCGACAAGGCCTTCGTATTTCTCCAATCGCTTAATAAGTCTGACTGGATCATCTCCAACTTGTGCAAGCGCAGGCGTGCTAACCTGGAGGACAATATCTATTTTTGGATATTCTCTTTTTAATTCGGATAGCATTTCAGATGAAGGCCAAATCATATCCAACTGCAATGCGTGGATATTTTTACCGCCATATCCAACTGCAGAAACGAGATGTTTCGTTTCTGTTTTTCCATCATAATCAGCATAATGCAATGCATCATACGCCAAAGGATGATCGATAAACAAATCTTTAATATTTTCCTTGGGAACCCAAATAGAAGACCACTTACTCGGCATACCATTTAACGTTTTGTAACTAATCATTAAACCAATCATGAGCTTGTACTTAATTGAGTTTAATAATTCTTTCTGAGCTTTTTCAAAAACATTGAGCATTCCATTTACTTGTTTGATTGTTTCAAAATCAGTAATTCCTATATATGGATGTCGCATGGGCTACCTCCTTGGTATTTTTTATTAAATTTTGGGGAACTTGGATATTTGATTGTCTCATGTGAAAATTATTTCGTCAATATAAGCACAAAAAAAACAGCTCCTCAAAGAAAAACTGTTTTTTGAAACATTATGCCATACTGTGGTTTAGCGAAAAATAGTGCGAACCATATTTAATAAAATTTATTTTTTATCAGTATCCTCTTCCACTGTTATATTTTTTGCATCATTTTCGGGACGCATTAAGGGAAAGAGCACTACATCGCGCAAATTTAACTGATTAGTTAAAAGTGCTAAGATTCTCTCCAGTCCCATTCCCCATCCCGATACAGGTGGCATGCCATATTCCATAGCTTCCACATAATCCAAATCCTTATTCAAAGCCTCTTCATCACCACCCGCCTTAGCTTCCGCCTGCTCGTTAAAGCGTTCTTTTTGATCGATTGGATCGATAAGTTCGCTATAAGCATTAAGAACTTCCCAACCATTAATCAACAATTGAAATCTATCAGTAATCTGAGGGTTATCATCATTTTTTCTGGCCAGCGGAGATAGAGATGTAGGATGGTTAATCAAGAAAGTCGGATTAATAATTTTCTTGCGTGACACCTCCTTATAGAGGGCATCAATTAAATTTCCCAATCCCAAATTTTCCATTTCGTCTATTTTAATGCCGTCTTCTTTTATTTTATTTCGTAATTCATCCGCTGTTTCATATTTATCAATATCTATACCTGAATCTTTTAATATGACGTCTCTCATGGATATTACTTTCCAAGGAGGACTCATATCAATTTGACGCATATTGCCATCGCGATCCATAATATCTAATTTCAAAGTCCCCTTAAGTTTTTCAATAATAGTTACCAGCATCTTTTCGGTAAAATCCATGTTCATCTTGTAATCCCAATAAGCGGCATAATGTTCAATCATAGTAAAGTCTTGCAAATGGCTTGGGTCAATTCCCTCATTGCGAAAAACTCTAGCTATTTCAAATACTTTTTCAAAGCCTCCGACAATTACTTCCTTAAGGTAAATCTCAGGAGCGATACGCAAACTCACATCAATATCCAAAGCATTATGATGAGTAGAAAAGGGCTTAGCTAGAGCGCCTGATGCGGTGTTACACAAAACCGGAGTATCTACCTCAAAAAATCCATTTTGATGATAAAAATTCCTTAATTCACGAACGAAATTACTGCGAAAGACAAACCTTTCTTTTGTTTCTTCGTTCATAATTAAATCCAAATAACGTTTTCTATATTTCAGTTCCACATCTTTTAATCCATGCCATTTGTCTGACAATGGTCTTAGCGCTTTACTTAAAAAAGTATATTTTTCCACCATTACCGAAATTTCCCCTTTTTTAGTAACAAAAACTTCTCCCTCAACTCCGATAAAATCTCCAATATCGAGTGTCTTTATTATTTGTTTATATGTATCCTCTGGCAAATCACCAATTCTAAAAACAATTTGCGAACGTCCAGAAAAATCTTGTAAATGGGCAAAGGCAATTTTCCCCATATTGCGAAAAAGCATTATTCTTCCTGCAACACTGACTTTTTTTCCGATTAATTTTTCCGCTACATCCTGACAATTATTAATTTTATCAAATTTATCTGCATAAGGACTTATTCCACTTTCTTGCAAAAGCTGAAGTCGTTTCAAACGATCAGCTCTCTCTCCTTTTATTATTGATTCATTTTCTGGTTTATTCATACTTTTTATTTAATTGTGTCTCTGATAAAAATGAGACATTTTTATAGCTTAAATCCTACTCTATCATACATAAATAATCCACATATAGTCAAATAAAAAATAATATGTTTTAAAAAATTTACGTAAATATGTAAGTAAATTTTATTTGCATAATTTTTTGCAAAACAAAAACAGCTCCTCAAAGAAAAACTGTTTTAGTATGCTTCGCCAAGCTGTAGCTTTAGCGAAAGATGGCATGGGAGAAGGTATACGCTTCGAACTTTGATGGTGAGAAATTGGGAAAGTGTTAAAAATAAATTGGAGCGAGTAAGAATTTTGATGAAATAAAAAAGAGCCGCAACCCACGTGTTACTGTGAGTGCGGCTCTGCAGGAGTCCACTGCTTTTACTTCTCGTGAAGTTTCATCATTTTTTCATAGTCATTGGCCAAAACTTCTTGTCGTATAAGCCGTTGAGTATGGTCAATTTCGATGCGATAGCCCTGTACGAGACAGGTCTCCTGACTATCTGCACCACCGGTCTTGGTCGGTTCACCAACGAGTTCGTAGGCATTTGCTTCTTTAGGAAGCACGGCCTGCGCTTCGCGGATGTCATAACGGAAGATTGGGACAGGATAGTTCGACTCGGTGTAAAACCTGGCGACTTCTCCCACTTTCTCCATCGACGTCACACGAAATTCCGGTTCATGCGTATCAGCTCTGGCGCCTTTCTTAGTTACTTGTGTAAACCAAGTTTCGTCCGGCATCTGCATAATAACGAAGATTCCATCGGGCGCGCGATCTAGACCGCTCGACTCGAAAAGTTCTTGCCAGTGCTTGCGCAGTATATGACGCGGGTCAGGACCTTTGTCAATAGAGACAAGTTTGCCCTCACGAATGCCTATCAGGCGAGTACCGTCATACCAGTCGTGTGTATTTATATCAGACACCCAACTTGGCACCCGATGTTCACTCTGACTGACGTGTACAGAACCGATTGCACCGACACTCAGCAAATGAGCATACGCGAGTCCGTCTGTTGGTTTAACATTTTCAACCCAGTACATGCCCGGTCCATTGACCTGCAGAATATAGGGATCAAAGATCTTACGCTGATGATTATCCAAATGGTACTTCCGTGCGTAATGCGCATGTTGTTTAATGTACTCGTCAGATCTTGAACCAAGGCGAGCCTTAAGCACCGGATCAACTAATGCATCAACGTAGTGAAGAGTTGAAATAAATGGATGCTCACGCGTACGCACATACTCTTCAAGATCAACAATCTCCACGTCGCCATAGGCACCGCTTTCAAGCTTCCAGAATTCATCTGCGGAAATACGGCCACCTTCGGTTCGGCGCGTCTTGTCATCGTAATGATATCGATATGCCTCAACAACGCCATCGAGCGTTGCCATGGGGCCGATACCATGAGCTACGATCAGGATCTTAGTCCCACTTTTGCTGATACCAACGTACTCAGCAGACATAGTGGTGTAGTACTGATCCCAGGGAGTTGGTTTTGATGTGTCATGCATACCCAGCTTTTCGTATGGCGGTGTTGCTAGTCGTGCATCCACCCAGTCCAGCATAGTTCCAATTCTACCGACGCGACCCGCATATTTCGCTGCCTGTTTGAATGCGGGAACAAAGCCCTTTTCATGGTAGATGGCTATTGCACTTTCCGACAAACCACTCTCTTTTTCTTTCGTTTCCATAACATCTCCTTTCCCGTTTTTGGGTTTTAGGAACTGTGAATGCGACCTGCATTCAAGGGATGCTAACCATTTAGCAACATTTGATTATTGCACAACTCAATAAAAATGTCCATCCCTCATCCATCGGTTTTCAAAAAAGTTCGAAGCTGAATTTACCCCTATCAAAAACAAGGCCTCAATAAGCCTTGTTTTTATCAGCACGCCATAGTAAAGGATGTTAGAACTATTTTTATGAATAAAAAGGAGTATATTTATATTCCAGATCTGAGTTCTTAAATATTTACCTATAAATTGCAATAATCTGACGAATTATTAGTTCATTGGGTTTGATATATTTTCCAGTAAAATCAAACCAGACGGTCATAAAATCCTCTTTGTCTAATTTTCTCATGCCACCAGTTTCTGGGTCCTGAAGATAGATATTGTCATCATCCATTCCGCACACTACAGAATAATGTCCATCTGAGACATCTGCATCCGTATAATCAATTCTACCACGCGTAAACCAATTGACAATAACTGGCACATCTTTATCTAACCATTTTTCTATATCTTTAAAACTGCTATTATTTTTTATTTTTACCTTAAATCCTAAACTCTTGGCAGCTTTTTCGATTGCTCGATCATCAGTTCCTAGGTCCTCATCGGTACCGCACAGTTTTGCCAATTCTGACTCACCTTTCTCAACTTTATAATAAGAGAGGACGATCTTTAAAGAAGCTGGTCCGCACATTCCAGCATTCAGTGTTTCTTGAAATGGTTTTACTTTCAACATTTTTTTCATATTTTTTTAAAATTATTTTTTAATTCCCCAAATATCTAATATTTTATCATAAATTTTTAAAGCTTTTTTTCTAGATTCACCTACTATAATAAATCCGAAGGTTGCCTCTTGTTTATTTAAAATAGAAATAATAGTCCCTTCTTTTTTTCCTTTTATAGGATACAATATTTCTTTCATTTTATCCATAGCTTGCTTCTCGTCCAATTCCTTATTTCCGTAACAAAAATTATCTTGAGACATAATAAAATAATTATCTTCCCAATAATTACCCAGCAATGTTTTAGCCGTATCGTAAACATGAGTTCCTCCCGTCCTTCTCATATTGGTTTCTATTATATATGGAACATTATTGTTTGATAAAATAAAATCGATATCAAAAAACCCCCTATAGCCAAGCTCCTGAAACTTCTTTCCAACTTCATTAGATATTTTCAATAATTTATTTCTTGTTTTATTATTTAACAAATTTTTTCCTAAAGCCACTCCGAGAAAATCGCCCCCTTTTCCCAAAACTTGATTGCATAAATAAGTAATTTCTGCATCATCATCTGATAAAAATAATTCTACAGATGGAGAAGCTCCAGACATTTTTTTATTTGAAACTATATATTCTTCGACAAGAATCAACTCATCACTCCAGATGGAGTCAACTTTAAACTCTTTTTTGATATATCTTATAACTCCTTCTTTATCATCAAAATCTTCTTTTTTAATAAAAATTGTTCCCCACCCTGATTCTCCAAAATTAGATTTTAAAGCACATGAACGATTATTCACATAAAACCATACAGCGACTTTCAGCACTTCCTCATGAGATTTGCATACTATGCTTTCTGGCACATTCTCATGTATGCTCTTAATTCTACCGATTTCTATGCGTGAGCCGACCTTTGAATCAAGGTATGATGCAAGCCACACCGATTCTTCAGGGGGCATTTCCATCACATCAAAATCCAATCCTTTGCTTTTAAAATACTCTGTTAACGATACAAACTTATTTGTTATGCAATAAGGGGTAATTCTTACTCCTGGATTATCTTTGATAATTTGGCAAAGATTTTTCAGCAGCTCTCTATCTTTCTTTATCGCATCTGATAAACTAATATCAATCTCACCAGGATATAAGTTATCTACATTTTTAAACCCTAAAGCTATTTTGTTTAAAATAAAAATTTCTTTTGAAATTTGAAAAGGCGTTATAACAATCTTATTATCACCCTCCCATAATAAAGTCCTATCGCATAAATTATGCTCAATTATAATTCTGTCTTTTTTTTGCTTATCATTTTCGACTTTATTTATCGTATCTTCAAATGCCTCAGCTATATTGGAAATAATTATTGTTTTAATTTTCATAAAATAAATTATTAATAAAAAATATATTAAGCTAGAAATTTTTAAATGCATGGATGTCTTAGTAAGAAAGACATCCATGTTTTTTTTTAGCAGAAACTATCTTACCACTCCATGCCTCTTCATGGCCAGCAAGATGATTTTTTCAATCAAGTCTTCGAATGTATAGCCCTCAAAACTTGCCATCATGGTAAGTGTATTGTTCAAACCATGAGTGTTAGGTCCAATTCCTGGATTATAGTTAACCTCCAGTAAATAGATATTACCATCGGGGTCTATTCTGTAATCCATCCGTGCATAGTCACAGCAGTCCGATACGACAAATGCCAATTTACTATACTGAACCAACTTTTCGACTATATCCGCGGGGAGTTCAGCACGAACCATTTGTTCTTTTTTACCCCCCCATTTATACTCATAGGAGCGTATTTTCTCCAAGTCTGAATTTGCTCCTTCGAAAATAAATTCGAGTGGTGGAAAAACCTCCAAATCTGAGTTATTTCCGATGATGCCAACTGACACCTCTCTACCAACAATAAATTCTTCAGCCATTACTGGCTGGCTATATCTTTCCAGTGAGTCTTCGATTTTTCGTCTGAGCGAAGTTTCATCTCCAACTACACTGTCATGATAGATGCCAATACTTGCTTCTTCCCTTACTGGTTTAACAATAAGAGGAAAAGTCAAATTCTTATCCAGTTTTTCTGTAGAGCTCCGGAAAACTTGATGTTTTGCAGTCGGCAATCCATACGCCATAAGGACAAGCTTGGTTTTTTCTTTATCCATTGTGAAGTGCATATTGTGTGCGGTTGCCCCAGTAAAGGGGATGCTTAATCCTTCCAGTATGGCTGGCACAACCGTCTCTCTGTTGTTTCCTCCACCAAAAGCTTCGGCAAGATTTAATACAATATCAAAATCAAGCCATCTTGCTTTCAGATTCTCCCACAGATTGAGGTCAGCCAGCATTGTTTCAACTTGATAACCACGCTCTTTTAGTAGTTGAACCACCAATGGAACAATGATTGTTATCTCCTGCTCACAAATCAAATCACTAGGAATACCTTTTTCCAACCTTTCTGCCAAATTGTAAAGAACTAATATTCTCTCTTCCATTTCATTCCCTCCTCCTGATTGTTGTTATATCAAAACTTCCTTATCCTCAAAATCACTACATCTTGAAAGGTCTATCTTTTTCCAAAAATTCAACGGTATTGGTATTTTCCCTTTTCCTGGAACATCAAAAACATGCGTTGGAACAGCAATACCTGATAATTTTTTAGTTAATTCTGTCATTATTTCCTGCTCTTTTTTGATATCACAAACAAAAGACTCTAAACCCTTAACATAATCACACCTAAAAATATAATAAGGGATAACTCCCAAAAAATAAATTTCCCTAAATAATTTATCAAGTATTTCAGTATTATCGTTTATATCTTTGAGAAAAACTGTCTGTGACATCAATATTAAGCCTTTATTTCTCAATTTTTTAATTACCTCTACGCTCTCTCTTGTCAATTCATCAGGATGATTTATGTGAATTAACATATAGATCGGTAACTCTTTTGAATATTTACTGATAATATTTATTGTCTTTATCAAAATTGGATTATCGAACATTTGAGGGCAATGAATAGGCAATCTTGTCCCAATTCTAAGAGATTTAATTGAATCAATTTTAATCAAACCCTCAAGAGCATAATTTAAAACTTTAGGATTAAATAAGGGGTCTCCGCCACTAAGAATAACCTCTTCAATTTCTTTGTGGTTTAAAATATATTCAAGACCTGCTTTTATATCTTTTTTTGTTAAATCGCCACTTTTGCTACCCACTTGTCGTCTCCTTGTGCAAAACTGACAATGTGCTGCACATTCATACGACAACTTCCACAAAACCCTATTTGAATATTTGTGAACAATACCTCTCACTGGAATAAAATTATCCTCCTTTAAGGGGTCGTGTGAAATAAAATTTCTTTCTGGTGTACTTTTTAATTCACCTGCAATAAACTGTCTGGAAATAGCGTTACTACCATTTTCTATAAGTTTTTTTAAATGAGGTGTAAGTTTTTCACTAAATGAATTCATTTAATTACGTTCTAAAGGAATTGCGCCTAAAATGATTTCAAATCATAACATACCCACGACGTTCGGTCAAGCAGCCGTTCGGAAGTTTCAATTAATTTTTAAAATTTTGATTGAAAAGTCAGAACCAAAAAGAGGCCTAAAACAAGCCTCTTTTTTGGTTCTATTCTACGGAGCACGGGTGGAGAGAATCGAACTCCCGTTATCGGTTTTGGAGACCGACGTACTACCACTGTACGACACCCGCAAAAATTGCCACAAAAAAATTGTGGCAATCGTGACTACTTTTTCATTTCCTTATGAACAGTATGAGTTTTGCAAGTATTACAATGTTTTTTCATTTCCAACTTTTCTTTGATCTTTTTCTTATTTCTCCCAGTGTAATAATTAACATTCTTACAATCACTACATTTCAATTTCACTAAATTGTCATTGGCCATATTTTTCAGCTGATTAGCTTTTTAGTTTATTAGCTTTTTGGGCTGCAAACTAAATTCAAATTAATTCTTAAAATTACATTTTCTGAGCCTGAGACCGTGGATTCCACTAGTGATCTCATCCTAACCATAAACATGCCCGTTTTGGTTATGAAACCCTGAGCCTGAGACCGGGATTGAACCGGTGACCTCATCCTTACCATGGATGTGCTCTACCAACTGAGCTACCCAGGCGAAAATAAATAAACAAATACCAATAATCAACAACCAAATAATATCCAATAACCAATTTTAAAATATTATAAACTTGATTATTGAAATTTAGAAATTGAAATTTATTTGGTTATTGGTGCTTGTATCTTGAATATTATTTTGTGTGGGCCGGGACGGATTTGAACCGCCGTAGACTAATGTCGTCAGATTTACAGTCTGATGCAATTGACCGCTCTGCCACCGACCCACTACTCGCGCCATTGAAAGCGCTTGAATTTTCAATGTTAAATTTCCAATTTCCAATCAAATCTCAATGACATAATTAAAAAATTAATACATTAAAAATTCATTAAAAATTAAAAATTTTAAATTTAAAATTCTATGAGTGAGCCACCTGCTCGCCTCGCTGAAGCTACTGCGAAGCGGGTCGGACTCGGACCCGACGACCTATTTACGTTGCGTCAAAAAATATGCTTGTAAATATTACCATGGCTCGAGCCACCTGTCGGGCTCGGACCGACGACCTACTGTTTACAAAACAGTTGCTCTACCAACTGAGCTAAGGTGGCTAATTAAATTTTACTCGACTATCTTAATACTGCTGTTTTAATCTTGCTTTACCTCCGTCTCCGCCAAATGGCGGATTGCGGATGAGCTAAGGTGGCTAATATTTCAAACTTTAGTCTATTTGCACAATAAAAAACAAATACTTATCCAGTCTAATACAAAAATAAATAATTGTAAACACTTAAAACTTCTTTTTCTTAAAGCGACTCAATTTATTTTTGGCGCTTATACTTTGAGGATTAAGCTTAATAACCTGTTTATAACAAGCCTCAGCATCCACATAGTTTTCCTGACTTACATAGTAATCTCCCAATCTCTCATAAGCTTCAATATCTCGAGGATCAGAAGCAATTCTCTCCACTAAAATACTTTCTAGCTCCTCTTTTCTTTCTTCCGGATATGTAACTTTCTTACTTATCATCACCCGCTCTTCTCTCAGTTTCATCACATCTGTATCATTATTGTTGATATCTTCTTGTTTTTTATTTCTAGAAAAAATTCTTTTAATTTTACCTGGATTATTATTTTTAGTTAAATCCATGGAAGTGTTGTTTTTCTTTTCGCTCTCTTCTTCGAAAACTTTTTCCAAAATATCATCCTTTTTTTCAACCAAGCTCTCCAATCCGATTTCTTCGAAATCTTTCTTATCTAAATCTGATTCAATTTTATTTTTCTTACTCTTTATGAAAGTTAGCTTCTCTTCTAAGCGGTTATGCATCTTTAAAGATAGCACTTTAAAAATATGGGCGATTTTTTCCAAAAAGTGCAGCCATTTGCTCTTTACCTCCATAGATAACCTACTTTGAATTTCGGCCTCTTCCCCTTTTTCAATTTCTTTAGCGATATCAAGAGATCTCCGTGAAATCAAAAAAATAACCAGCGCCAAGCTTACAACTATAATTATTGGAGGTAAAACAAAATACAAATAAAACATTTTTTTATACCAAATTAAATTAACGCTTTTTCATAAGAAAATTTTATAATTTTGAGCGAAACAAAGAAAAAATGTTGATACCTATAAAATAGGATGAAATATTTTTTCTCTTGTTACATCCGAAATTATATAATTTACTGAGGAATGGTTAATTGAATTTGGTATTACTTTAATTCTTCTTTCTTAATTATAACATACTCTCCACTATCGAGCCTCAACTTGATTGTTTGCTCAAGGGGGCTCAATTCAATCACCTCACCCGATCCTCTTTTAATTCTAACCTTGCTCCCAACCTCCGGCATTCCTATTAGCATACTCTTATATTGCTCTGATTCATATGATAAGCAACACATTAGTCTTCCGCAAATACCAGATATTCTATCAGAGCCTCGTTGAGCCACATTTTGAATTTTGGCCATATCAGTAGAAATACTGGGAATTTCTCCCAAAAATTTTACACAGCAAAGTTCTTTACCGCAGACACCACAGCCGCCCAAATTACGAGCTTCATCTCTGGAGCCTATTTGTCTCATGCGAACTGAACGATGAAAAATTCGAGAAAGATTTTTTACAAGCTGACGAAAATCTACTCTTCCGTCTGCAATGAAAGTAATTATAACCGTTCCTTTGCCTAAAGTAGTAAAAACATCGACAAATTTCATCTCCAATTCCATTCTCTTAGCTTCCTTGCGACAGATGTCTAATATTTCTTTTTCTTTTTTTGAATTTTTTTCAAAATTATTTAAATCTCTTTCCGTAGCTTCTCTTAAGATTGTAAAAACTTCACTCTTATTTTCCCTTTCGGATTCCTGATTTAAGATATTTTTTACTGTTCCCAATATATTACCAGATTCATCTTCTACAATAATTTTATCTCCTTTTTTAAATTCGACACTGCCCAAACAAACCTTCGGATCACCCCACCCGCATAAATTAACCAGATATTTAAACATAATCAAATAATCTTAACGAAAAAACCATTTTTTATCCTTCCTCAATTATAACATACTTAATCCACAAACTAGAGCTTGCCGATTTTGATATCTATTAGAGCTCAAAGCGAGAAAATTCTCCCACTTGAATTTTTTCTCCAATTTTACCGATTTTTTCAGTGATAAGTTGTTCAATAGTCAGATCAGGGTTTTTCACGAATGATTGAGTCAATAGAGAAATTTCTTCTTTAAATTTCTTTTCTTTTCCTTCCATTATTTTCTCCATAATTTCCTCACTCTTTCCTTCATTTTTAAGTTGTTCTACCCAGATTTCTTTTTCTTTACTTATAATCTCCTGGGAAACATTCTCAGGACTTAAAAATCTTGGATTCATGGCGCTAATATGCATAGCAATATCTTTAGCTAATTCCTTAAATTCTTCATTTCTAGCTACAAAATCAGTTTCGCAATAAAGCTTAACCATAGCGGAAACTTTATTATTAGAATGAACGTAAGAACCAATAACTCCCTCCTTAGCTTCTCGATCACTCTTTTTTAGAGCTTTAGCTTGACCATTTTTTCTTAGGATTTCTATTGCCTTAGTTTCATCGCCAGCCGATTCATCTAAAGCTTTTTTTACATCAACCATCCCAGCTCCGGTCACCTCTCTTATTTTTTTTATTTGTTCTAAAGACATATTTTTTATTTATTAGATAAAATTATTTTACTATTGGACCAACTAAGTATTCCATTATAGTTTTTATTGAAGAAACAGCATCATCGTTAGCTGGAATTGGATAATTAATGTTATTAGGGTTTACATTAGTATCCACAATTGCGATAACTGGAATCTTTGCATTCATAGCCTCTTTTAGGGCAATCTCATCGGTTTTAATATCAGCAATAAAAATTGCAGCTGGCAAAGTTTTCATTTCTTTTAATCCACCCATCTTCTTTTCCAATTTTTCCAATTCTTCAAATTTTTTAAGTTTTTCTAATTTCGTATATTTATCAAATCCTCCAATCGCCATTTGTTCTTGAGAATCCTTCAGATATTGAGCTCTTTTTCTGATTACTCCGAAATTTGTAAAAGTTCCACCCAACCATCTCTCGGTTACATGGGGCATCTCGCAAGCTTGGGCGCAGATTTTAATAATTGCCTTGGCTTGCTTCTTGGTTCCTACAAATAAAACTTGCTTTTTCTCTGCTGTTATTCCTTTAATAATTTCTATCGCTTCCTTTAATTTCTCTTCAGTTTTTTGCAAATCAATTATGTTGATGCTTCTTTTGGTGCCAAAGATAAATCTATTCATTCTTGGATCTCTGCAAGATTTATTGTGTCCAAAATGAACGCCGTTTTTTAGCATTTTTTCCAAGCTTATTGGAGCCACAGAAAAATCCATTCTGTATCTTTCTTCCAATATATTATTTTTTTCGGATTCTTTTTTTACATCTTCTCCGACTGATGTTTCTTTTGCATTGTTCATTGTTTTCCTTTTTTATTAAATAATTAATCCTCTGCTTTTTTTATTTTTCTAGAAACTGTCTAAAATCTCGCGTCTTGATAAAGCGCTGAAATTATAAGCGAAAAACGAGCTGGGAGCCGAGGCATATCGAGATACGTCGAGGCTGAAGCGAAGTTTTGCAGCTATAATTTCAGTGCTTTAACAGACGAGCATTTGTTTTTTGCATTAATTTTGCGTCGAGATTTTAGACAGCTTCTTAACTCATAATCCTAAAAAATAGGACAGGAACGAGCCTAAAAAAAGCATGTTTTTTTATGTATCTTCAGTTCCAAATTAAAAANNTTACTTTAAATCACCAATTAAGACTAACTATATGAAAAAGGACATTCACCCAAAATATTATCCAGAAACAAGCATTAAATGCGCTTGCGGATCTATTTTAGAAACTGGAGCTACCAAGGAAAATATCGAAGTTGAAATCTGCTCACAATGTCATCCTTTCTTTACAGGAGACAAAAAAGTTGTTGATACAGCTGGTCGCGTAGAAAGATTCAAGAAATTAGC
>DNVQ01000021.1:16013-16439 GCA_003507475.1 Candidatus Moraniibacteriota bacterium
AAAAAAGAGGCTAAAAAAGATGTTAAAGAAAAGAAAGCTCCTGCTAAAAAGGTTGCTGAGAAAAAATAATACTTTTTTACTTTCAAAAAAACACCTCAATTGAGGTGTTTTTTAATTAATTGGCAAAATTAAGCCGGGCTTTTTCTAGTTTAATAAAGAATCACACTCCATTTCTTTGGGTTTTTCTATTTGCATAATATCCAAAATTGTCGGCGCAATATTTCCCAATTTTCCCCCTACCTGTAATTCTCTATTTTTAAAATCATTGCTTAGAATAGAAAAAATAACTTTATTTTTAGTATGAAAAGTATTGGGAAGTTCTTTTCCGTCTATCATATCAATCATGTTGTCAGCATTGCCATGATCAGCCGTTATTATGAGATTGCCTTTTCTTTTTGAAATCTCACTCCAAATCATAGCCAATTT
>DNVQ01000050.1 GCA_003507475.1 Candidatus Moraniibacteriota bacterium
GATAAGATAGAGTCCGTACTTTACGGCGACGTAAAGATAACATAATAGAGCGAAATTCCTTGTCAGGTAAATTCTGACCCGCATGAAAGGTGTAACGACTTGGGAACTGTCTCAACGAAGGACCCGGTGAAATCGCAATGACAGTGAAGATGCTGTCGACCTACAGCAAGACGAAAAGACCCCGTGGAGCTTTACTACAACTTGGTATTGAATTAGAGTTTTGGTTGCCGAGCATAGGTGGGAGACTTTGAAGCGCCGTTTCCGGATGGCGTGGAGTCAACACTGGAATACCACCCTGCTGAGATTTTAATTCTAACCCTGGTCTGTTATGAGTCACAAAGACTTATAGATGATGAATCATGTATTATACTGATTTATTAGAAGACAATCGAAGTTGTAATCATGGTTCAAAATCGTAATTAATGTTTTAGTGATTCATATCCAGACCGGGAACAGTGCCTGGTGGGTAGTTTGACTGGGGCGGTCGCCTCCTAAATGGCAACGGAGGCGTTTACAAAGGTTGGCTAGGTCCGGATGGAAATCGGGCCGATAGCGCAAAAGCACAAGCCAGCTTTACTGGAAGACCCATAAGTCGATCAGTTACGAAAGTAGAATTTAGTGAACCGACCATCCCACGTAGGTGGGTGGAAGATCATCAGATAAAAGTTACCCCGGGGATAACAGGCTAATAGTGTCCAAGAGTTCACATCGACGACACTGTTTGGCACCTCGATGTCGGCTCATCTCATCCTGGGGCTGGAGCAGGTCCCAAGGGTATGGCTGTTCGCCATTTAAAGAGGTACGCGAGCTGGGTTCAAACCGTCGTGAGACAGGTTGGTCTCTATCTGCCGTAGGCGTTAATTACTTGAGAGGATTCTTTCCTAGTACGAGAGGACCGGAAAGAGCAAACCTCTGGTGTATCGGCTGTCCTGCCAAGGGCACTGTCGAGTAGCTATGTTCGTAAAGGATAACCGTTGAAAGCATCTAAACGGGAAGCCAACCTCAAGATAAGGTAATATAGTTTCCTAGAAGAAGACTAGGTTGATAGGTTTTAGGTGTAAGTGTAGTGATACATTTAGCCAAGAAATACTAATAAAACTAAACCTTTTTTCATTTAAAAATTGTAGTGACAACTACTTTCGTCCGTTAAATATTGCGGGTGGGAGTGGTGTCATTACGAGTTAACAGTTAATAGTCATTTATATAATGATATTGGTTGTAAAATGAATTTGTTTTTTACACTACAAAATTTTTTAGAGCTTGTTTGAAAAATAACATTCTCATCTCAAAGCTAAACAAGATTATATTGTCTTGGTGATTCTAGCGAAGGGGGTACACCTGATTCCATATCGAACTCAGCAGTTAAGCCCTTCAGCTCCGATGATACCTAATTTATTGGGGAAAGTAGGTCGTCGCCAAGACAATGTAATCTTGTTTTTTTATTTAAACCGTTCCTAGATGGGGCGGTTTTTTGTTTTTTTAGTTTTACTCTAAATTATTGAATTATTAATCAAATATATATCAAATACAGTCCCACACTTTATGACTAAAATAAAAATAAATCAACTTGAGAGGAGCGTTAAGAAACTTTGTTACGTAGCGGATGCGGAGTCTGAAGTTTTAGCTACCGAGAGTTAGATTTATTTATTTTAGGAGTACGTGTGGCAGTTTTTTTGTAATCTTTTTTTGCTGTCAAAAAAAGTTAGTTAAAAAATATGTAAGTAAATTTTTAATTGACTGTGAGATTTTTATGTGCTAAGGTTTAAGGTCGACTTGAATGGGTCAGGTTGATAAATGCGCGACAAGCGGCGTGACGATATATACTCTCGAGTGAAAATGCATTTTTTTTGCATGAGTACGCCAGGGTAAAAATCGCGTGATCCAGTTTCGCGTAATTTCAAACAAGGAGAAGTGTTATCATGGCACAATTAATCAGTTCGTTAAAAACCTATTTGATTGACTTTTTCAGAAGGAACTACAATTGGAAAGAATATCTGGTCAAGGCAGAAAGAAACTCACCCGTCGAACACAATTTTCGAGAGTGTCCAAATCCAGAATGTCAAAATCTTATTGCTAGCCTCGATCCGCATTGTCCAGAGCAAAAATGTTCCAAGTGTAAACAAATTCTTCATAGAGAGGGTAAATATGAAGACGGAAAAAGAACTTTTATTTTAAGGCGCCCGTTGAATGAAAAGCTTTTTGGAATTTCATTTATGGTGTTTATTGTGAGTCTCTTTCTTGGAATTATCATTTTTCGTATCGTTCCGATCCCAGATGGGTATATTAAGATTAAACCTGCTTTTATTACTCACTTGTGGTGCGCAGTGAACATAATCCTATTCTGTTCTGGATTTTTTTGTCTTATGTTGGGAGATTTGATTGGTGCTATTGCGCGTAAATGGAAATCATTGGATTTTGCTGCTGGAATAACTATACTTCCTTTTGCTACCTTAGTTGGTGCTGCATTTGTTTTGGGAATATATGAAATTAAAGGATATAGTGCTGTGCCGTTTTGGGTCGATGTCCCTACGCAAGAAGAAGTATATAATCTGCAAAAGCAAGAAGTTGATCAGATGTCGCCAACCCCAGCGCGCTATGATAAGGCAAAAGAATATTCTAGCAATCCTCAAATTAGCCTTGCAGAAGAATTCTTGCTTATCGCCGAGAATGATTTTCCAGGCTTGATGAAAAAATATGCCATTAATATAAAAGCATTTAAGCGTGGATCTGATGAAGAAGCTCGGCTCTATAAGGCTTATTTATCGTATCTTAATTTTCTAAAGGCGATGGATTTGCATGCATTCCAAAACCAATGCATCGCTGATCCATGGAATATGATTACTGCAGGATCGGCTAGCGCTTATCCTGAAATAGCTACTATTTGCAAGTAGTCTGTCACCCCAGAGAAGTAAGAAGTACCGAGCAGGTAGTCTCATAACCGAGAACTACCTGCTTTTTAATTTTCCTTATTACCCCCTCGCCCGTACTCGGGAGAGGGTTGGGGAGAGGGTTATAAATCAATTTTAAATCTCTTGTGTGTCATTCCGACTCGCCTCGCTAAAGCTTCAGGGTGAAGAGGGCTGGATAAATTTATGTTTACCCCGTTGAATAACTGGGGTACTCATAAATTTAGTAGTGGAGGAATCTGATTCAAATAATTATGTCATCCTGAACTTGATTCAGAATCTCATAAATATTTTTGTATATCTTTTGATCCCACATAAGTAAATTTCTAACGCTCCTTGCGTCGCTAAGAAATTTTACTTTCTGGCCCGCCTGCAATGCAAGCAAAGCTTTGCGGGCAGGGATGACACCTCGCTCGGTGTCAGTTTCTTAACGCTCCCTCTCGACCTGCCCGCCAATGCCCAATGAGCTAATACTAAGAAATAAACCGATATTGTATTAATTTTATTTAATAAAATATTAGTTAATAATGGCAAGGCAGGCGGGGTTGATTTATGTCATCTTAGCTATAAGGTGTGGACAATGTATTTGATATGTATCTGATTAATAATTTAATTCTCCAAATCATTTACGTAAATATGTAAGTAAATTTTTGCTTGACAATTTATGATTTTTCTGTTATGTTAGCAAGTCCGAGTTTTTTGACAAATTAATATAAATTTAAACCTAAAAGGAGGCCGGAATATGAAAAAAGCAGAGCGCTTTATTTCAAAATATTCCTGGCTTCTGAAGCTGGGAATATGTATTGCGCTCGCTCTGTGGGCGACGCAATTTGGAAGTTACGGAAAAGAACTCTATTTTGAATCTGAGAGTAATTTACCATCCATAGAAGTGCAGCGTCATGTAGCTCAAGAGATGGAACTCTTCGTTGAAGATCTCATCGTTAAGGCAAAAGCTAAAGGAGAGGATTATGGTTCTAAGGATTATTTTAATGACCTTAGATCTATAGATAAAATAAAATCTGATATCAATAAGAGATATTCTTGCAATCTTGATTATTCTCCTTTGGCAATAAATAATCTACTCGGTTTGTCTTTAGCAAATGCTGAAGAAAAGAATCAAAATTTTGCCCCAATTCATTTGGACGGCGAGGCAGAAAAATATCGGGAAAAACTTGAAAGAAAACAGGCGGATGAGTTTTATGCGATGAGTCCGGAGGATAGAAAACAAGAAATGACTTCCATTTCCTCAGATGTAAAAAGCTGGCTCACTACTCTCTACGCTAGAGGTACGCTTTTGGCTTGGGCATTATTTTTGCTCATGATGAGAGATCGAAAAGGAATACTTGTCACAATTTTGAGTGACAAAAAGAAATTCTTTTTGGCGCTTTTACTCTGGCCGCTTTTTATCTGGAAATATCCTGCAAACGTTGTTCGGGAAATCGTTGTTGAAGCAGAACTCAGAAGGATTGGAAATTTTTTCCGTAAGCTTACCGCCGAGGAAAAAAAGCTGATCCAAAGAGTTTCTGGGAGCAAAGGTTTTCTGCGATGGATAAGAGAGTTTCATCTTGAAAATGTCCATCTGTTTGAAAGATCTCTGGCGATAGGATTGTTTGCTGTAATAGTAGTCAATTTTATATATGCCGGAGAAAGCCAATCTCATGAAGTTGACTTAAGTAGGGATGGACCAAATATCCAGTCTGAATTTTCTCTAGAAAAAGCTGATCACTCAAGTCTTGAATTAAAACTTCTGGATAACAGTGTAAGTTACGTCGCTTTTGTAGAGGAGAAGTTTAAAGCTGTTTTTCGTAGTATTGTTGTTGTTTCGATTATAATCTTTGAGGAGAAAATGTTTTATCAAAAGCTCCTCATTGAAAACATTGAGCATATTCCCATTTGCTGATTTTATTAACCTCGGTAACTAACAGAGTTAATATAAATCAAGCAAAAGGAGATATTGCTATGTTGAAATCAAATTCTTGTGTAATCGTTCTCGTGTTCGTCGCCTCCTTGTTTTTTGGAATAACCCTCGTTAACGCAGAAGACAAGTCTAGTGGCTATGTCATTATGCAAACTGATGCGGTTACCCCAGTTTCTGGAAAAACCTTCCTTACTCAAGATGTAAATCTATATTTCACTGATGGAGGGAAGTTGGGGACAGGGATAGACACAACGTTTAACGAAAACGGATATCGCAAGATGAAACCCTTTGCTACATGGAGGACTGATAATAATCTGACCCTTATCGGCGGATTCTCTGCTGATAGTTCAGACGCTCATCATGTTTTCGGTGGGTTCAATTACTTCAGGCTTTTTGGCAAAAGTAATAGTATCTTTGTTTCCCCAAATTTTTATTTCAGCTTAGAAGAAAAGTCATCAAACTTTTTTGATTTCTTTGCTGAGGTGAAGCATGATTTGGGAAATGATTTCGCCCTGGCTCTTGAAGTCGTTTATGATTATTGGCCGGAAAGCGAAACTAGTTGGGGCCTTGTCGGACCGGTTTTCCATTACAAGCTTACCAAAAATCTCGATGTGTATACTCGAGTTTCCGGTGAAACTGATTTGAATGAGTGGACCGCTTTCGGTTTGAGAGCTGGCCTCAGTTGGTCGTTCTAGGGAAGTAAGAAGTACCGAGCAGGTAGTCTCATAATTGAGAACTACCTGCTTTTTAATTTTCTTCTTTACCCTCCCTTCTTTGTATTCAAATGGGGAGATGTCGACAGACAGAAAGGGTTAGTAATTAATTTTTATTTTTTTCACTAACTTTTTGACAGCAAAAAGTTACAAAAACTGCCACACGTACTCCTAAAATAAATAAATCTAACTCTCGTTCCGCTAAAACTTCAGACTCCGCCTCCGGCTACGTAACAAAGTTTCTTAACGCTCCCTCTCGAGTTGATTTATTTTATTTTAGTCGTAAGGTGCGGAACCTGTATTTGATATGCATTTGATTAATAATTTAATTTTATAAACCATTTACGTAAATATGTAAGTAAATTTTTGTATAAATATAAACTAAAATTATAATAAATATAGGAATAGATCCTGAATCAAGTTCAGGATGACAAGTTGTGAGTTGAGTAAAATTGGAGAAGATACTTCATGTTAATAGATTTTATATTGAAAATTGTATAGACAAACATATTATGTTATTGGATTTTATATTAAAAACTGCATTAGCGAGCATGTCATGCTGAACTCGTTTCAGCATCTCCAATGAAATCTTTTTCAATTTTTTGACAAAAAATTCATTTAATAATACAATTCAAATCCAGGTGTGGAAAGTTGTTTATGAGTCATGATGATTTTTAAGATACCTTAAGGAGCGTATATGAAGAGAAAAAGGATGGGTCAAGAAGCTATGGATAGTGACAAAAGGAAGGCTTTTATGACGTTTAGCTTACTTGCCGCAGTCGCTATTTTTATAATTTTCTATCACAAAGATATTAAAAATATCTGGGAGGTGATAAGATATAACACCAGCATTTGGTAATGAAAAATCATTACGATTCAAGAAGTTTCAAAAAGAGGTTAAGTCCAGGACTGGCAAGGCTAGTTCTGGATTTTTAAATTTACGTATATATGTAGGTAAATTTTTGACAAAATACTTATTTATCAATACAATTAAGAATTCGGATGTGGAAAGTTATTTGCGAACTTAAATGGTTATTAATCATTCTCTGGAGGCACTCTAATGAGAAAAGCTTATATAGCATCTGGACCTCGAGGAAGCGGAAAAACTACTTTTATTAAAAAACTTCAATCCCAAAATAAATCCTTAATTGTTTTTGAGAGAGACGAATTTCTCAATAGAAATTTTGGTGAAAGATGGACCGATCCATATTATTTCCCATGGTTTCTTATTGCGCATGTGATAGAAGAAGAAATAAAAAATATTTCAAATTCAAATAGTGGTGATATTAATCTAATTGTCGATTGTTGGAATGGCAATTTTGATGAGAGGAATAAGCTGGTCAAAATCCTTCGGGATTTGGAGTTTGATGTTGTTAATTGCATCTATTTTTGTGTACCAAGAGAAATTTGTCTGAGATGGTTTAGAAATAAGTCAGATTCTGTTTTTTATTCGGATGACAGTGTGATTGGGGATTGGAATACTTATCATCGCCTTGCTGATGATTTGAGAAATCCAGATGAACACGCAACCTTTGATCTTGATACCTGTGAGTCCACGTGTCTTTTTGATAATATTTTTACCGTTAATCCGGCGCAAATGGTGATTCCAGGAATGCGCTTCAATCTGCAATAATAAATAGCAAGGAGGAAAAAAAGATGAGTGATATCAGAGTGATTCTTAATGGAGTTACTGGCAGGATGGGCACCGCTGTTTTGTCGGAAATGAAATTGATCAATGGAATAGCTTTGTATGCAGGCTTGTATAAAAAAGAAGAGGGTCAATTGCCACATGAAGAAAAAATCTTCGTGGAGTATGATACTGTTTTTCAATATTTGAAAGAAACTGGCGTTCGACCCTTACAACTGGCGGATGTAATTATTGATTTTTCTGTTCCTCAGGCAGTAATTCCTCTTCTTCGCGAAGCTCAATTGCCGGCAGTTGTCGGCGTGACTGGATTTTCAGAAAAACAACTGAGAGAAATTGGGGAGATATCCAAAGAAATACCGATTGTTCAGGATTATAATTTCAGCACTGGTGTTTGCATTATGACCGCGGTTACAGAAATGATTGCTCAGAAATTGGGGGTAGGTTATGATGTGGATATTCTCGAAGCCCATCATGGCATGAAAGTAGATGCGCCCTCCGGTACGGCCATAAAATTGGCCAAGGCAGTTACCAAAGGACGAGGGCAGGATTATGACGAAGTAGTCAGGATGGAGCGCGTTGGAAAAATCGGCCCGCGTACGCAAGGCGAAATTGGAATTCAGGCCTTGCGGTTGGCTGGAGTAGTGGGCGAGCACACGGTTTATTTTGGTGGTCCCAATGAAAGATTGGAGCTCACGCACAAAGCCGGTTCTCGAGCAGTTTTTGCCCAGGGTGCTGTTGCTGCCGCAAAGTGGGTGGTTAACCAGCGACCAGGACTCTACACTATGAGAGACGTGCTAGGTCTCTGATAATTAAAAAATAAGAGAATATCTCAAAGGAGGAAAAAGGACTTTGCTTTATATAAGCAGAGTCCTCTTTTTATTTTGCAAAAATATAATTTTAAAAATAAAATAAGACCTAGGACAAGATGCTGTCCTAGATCTTTTAATCTGTGAAAGTTACGATTTTCAGCAACTTTCAGCGAACTCGGCGATCCGATCTTCGAGTATTTGCAGTAGTTCTGCATTTTTGGGATCGTCCTCATATGCTTTGAGGAGTGCCTCGGTTTCGGGCAGCAGCTGGTTTCTTCGAAGGGAGAGAAAGAAGTAACCGACGGATGCCATGAGGAGGTCATCATCCGACATCATTTCAGCAAGAGATTTTTCGCCTGCCGCCTGATCTTCATTTAGGAAAATGTAGCCGATATCATTGGCAGCACATCCAGTAGAAACAGACCCAGCAGTACACCCAGAATGATTTCCTGAACAGGTGGTGCAATCAGGGGCGGGCACTCGTCCTTTCACGATATCAACTAGTTGCGTAAGCGTTAAAAGCGTTAGTCTGTGTATTTTCATTATTTCTCTCCTCGTGTGCTGTTTTGAATTTTGATTGTTGCGCCATATACATTACCTAACGACTTTATATAATAAACCAAAAAACACTATTTAGTCAATAGGTAGGGGTCAATAGATTTTTTGCCAAATACAATCTTTAGGCGTAGAATAGGTATAATTAATTACTTACTTACATATGTAGGTAAATATGTACGTAAATTCTTTTTTAAAAAACAATATGTCAATTATGATGCTTATAATAATTATTTTAGTTTTAATAATAATTGGGGTGGGGGTGTTTTTGGCTGTGAAGAGTGGGAGGTAGGTTTAGGAAATTGATTTGAGATCCTGAATAAATAAATTTCTAACGCTCGTTGCCTCGCTAAGAAATTTTATTTTTCAGGATGACAAGTGGTGGGCGAGGATGATTGATTGTAGGTTAGGCAGAAAATTCACAAGCATTTCATGCTGAACTGACATGTAGCCATGTCATCCTGAGCTTGATTCAGGATCCGTATCTCGATTCAGCATCTAATCCGCAAGTAATAATATCCGTATGAAACAATATTGTGTTTATGTTGTGACCAATAAAGATAATAAAGTTTTGTATATTGGCGTGACTGGTAATTTACCCAGAAGAATTTACGAGCATAAAAATAAAATCATAAAAGGATTTACACAAAAATATAATTGTAATAAGTTAGTCTATTTTGAACAAACAGAAAATGTAATGAGTGCTTTGGAGAGGGAGAAGCAGTTAAAAAATTGGCATAGAAAGTGGAAGACTGATCTTGTTGATAAATTTAATCCGGACTGGAAAGATTTATATGATACTTTATAGATCCTGAATCAAATTTAGGATGACAAATTGTTACATGTTTGTCATCCTGAAAAGTAGATTTTATTGAATGATTCGCCGCGGCGAAGAATTCCCATAAAATCACTTATTCAGGATCTTGGATATTGATTAAGAGATCCTGAATAAATAAATTTCTACTGCTCGTTGCCTCGCTAAGAAATTTTATTTTTCAGGATGACATGTTCACAGATTTGGCAGAAAGCTAGCGAGCATGTCATGCTGAATTCGATTCAGCATCTCCAGTGAAATCACCTTTTGCAAAAATATAATTTTAGGAGTAATATATTTGGTACGTACTTATTTATGTACATATGTAAATAAATCTTTTAAATAAAAATAATATGAAAAAGTTAAACGAGCAAAACGTCAGAAAGCTAACCAAAGTTGGTCGCCAATCAATCGCTGTTACCTTGCCGATTGAAATCGTGAGAGAGTTGAAATGGAAAAATAAACAGAAGGTTGTGGTTGAGAGAGTGAGGGGTGGGGTGATGATTAAGGATTGGAGGAAATAAATTGAATAATAATTTTTTCAAATTGTAAATATTAAAAAATATTTATATTAATTTGTTTGTATAAAATGGCAAAAATATTAAAGGTTGACTATGTCAAAGATTTTAAAAAAGAACTTTCAAACATTGATAAGCTAGAACAGACTCCAAATTTAATAAAGAATGTAGCTATTCAGGCTTTGGATAGTGCTATTAATTCAAGTGGAATTCAGACAACCACTAAAACAATATTGGAGCGCAATAAAGAAAGTTTAGAAAACATTGGGGATAGATCAATTAGGAATAATTTTAGTATTATATATTCCCAGATGTGTATTCTGGCAGTTTCTAGTCTGGAAGCAACTTTGAAAAAATATTTTGAAAATGCTTTAAGCGATTTTTCTAATATTAATCAATCTAATGATGAATTAAAAAAGATTAAAATTTCATTAAGTGAGCTAGTTGAAAATAATCTTAAATTTAGTGGAAAATTCGGAAAGTTAATTATCAATAAGGCTAATTTAAATTTTCAAGATTTAAAATCTATAAAAAGAATATTTTCTGAATATATTTCTAAAGATATAATTTTAGATACTGAGATAGAAAAGAAAACTTGTTTCTTTTTGGAAGCTAGACATGCATTGGTTCACAAGGGTGGAATTGCAGATGATAAATTTATTCAAGCTGTAACTTCTTTTAATGCAAATATTAAAGATTATAAAAAGGGTGATCGTATTGAGATAAATGCTAGCGATTGGGGTGATATAAAAAATATTTTTACTGAGTTAGTTGCACAAGTAACGAGATATAGAAAAAATTAATTAATATATAATTTATGAAAAAATTATTTAAGGAATATCATCAATTTTCTGCTGATGAATTTCAGCAATTATTTAAAAATTGTTTGTTTGTTTTTGATACCAATGCTTTATTAAATATGTATAGATATAGCAGGGAAACAGTCGATGAATATTTGAAAGTATTGAGAGAGTTGAAAAGTAAAAATCAACTTTGGATTCCATATCAAGTTGGATATGAATTTTTTGAAAACAGAATTGGTGTTATTTCTGAATATGAGAAATCTTACGATGAAATATTATCAATATTAGATGATGCAAAGAAGAGTATAGAAACTAGATATAAAAATCATCCATTTCTTGATTTGGTAAAAATAAAAGAAGATATGAATTTGGGCTTATCCAATATTGAGTCAAAAATAAAAATACAAAAAAATAATCATCCGAAGTGGTTAGAGGGAGATGATGTATTAGAAAATATAGTTGAATTATTTGAGGATAATGTTGGGAGTGAATATACCAATGAAGAATTGGACAAGATAAAAAAGGAGGGACAAGAAAGATATATGAGGAAAATTCCTCCTGGTTTTAAAGATGATCAGAAGTCAGAAGAAAAAAAATATGGAGATCTTATCTTATGGTTTCAGATAATTGACAAAGCAAAGAAGAGTAAGCGGTCTATAGTTTTAATTTCTGGAGATATCAAGGACGATTGGTGGTTGAAAAAAGAAGGAAGAAGAATTATGCCATTGCCACAATTAAAAAAAGAAATGATTGCCGAGGCTGGGGTTGAGTTTCATATTTATACAACAGATAACTTTTTAGAGCTTTACAAAATTCCTTCGGAGGAAATTGACATAAAAGCTATTAAAGAAGTTAGAGAAATTAGAAAATCAGAAGAGGAGAGAGTGAGAAGAAGAATGAAAGCATCAAAAATTAACACAGAACTTAATTTAGCGATGACCGGAAGATTTTTTGTTGAAGCTGTGTATATGTTTGAAATTTTGTATGATTTGATTATGAGTGCGAACGATTCCATGGTTAGTTCAGTAACTAAGGTAGAGTTAAGAAATTTATTTGAGAATATTAGGGGATTGAGAAATAGAATTATTCATGGAGAAGTTGATGAATTATCTATGAAATATAGTTGTGAATGGATAAAAGATTTGTTATTTGTTTTCAATGAATTGGTTGATTCATTTGAGGGCGATGTGGAAATTCATTCTAAAATGAGAAGTTATATTGAAAAATTAGAGAAACTTAATTTAAAATTTTCTAGATATATTCAATAATAATTAAAAAATAGATAATATAATAAATTGATATGTGTCTTGGGATACTTTACGAAAAATTCATAATTAGAAAAGCTAGTTTTAGATTTTCAATTTAAGTGAATATGTGAGTAAGTGGAATTTCTCCATAATGCCTAGATGATAAGATTGGTAAGATTTTAAAATTAAAAACAGCGAACTAGAATTTTTTTGATCGCAATGAATTATGGAGTGAAGTAATCCAATGCTTATAATCATTTGTTTGCATATAAAAATAAATTTAATGTAGTTAAAACAAAAATGTTAAACACAAACAAAAACGAATCCGATATTAGTTGGTGTAAGGGGAAGTTTTGGGTAGTGAGACTGCCTGTTCTGGTGTTTATGTTTTATCTTCTTTATCAAAATATATTTAATCATGAGTACTTTGGATTTATAAAATATTTTGATTTGATTATTCACGAAGCTGGCCATTGGATTTTAATGCCTTTTGGAGAAACTCTCACAATTTTGGGAGGATCATTGATGCAGTTGATTGTTCCCGTTGTTTTTGCTTTTTCATTTTGGAGGCAGTTTGATTATTTTGGGTTGAGTTTTTGTTTCGTGTGGCTAGGGGATAATTTATTTTATATTGCCACATACATTGCCGATGCGCGCGCGAGAAGTCTGCCACTCTTGGGTGGGGATAGTAGCGGACATGATTGGTATGCTTTGCTTAGCAGATGGAACATGCTAAATTATGATACGATGATTGCTTCATTAGTACAATTTTCGGGGGTTATAATTATGGTGATTGGTGTAGTGTTGGGTGGTTGGGTTTTGTGGATGATGTATGAAAATAAGAGTCGATAATATTTTTGTGTTTATATTTTTCAACTAACTTTTTGACAGCCCGCTTCGCCGAGGCGAGCCCGCTTCGACAAGCTTTAGCGAGGCGAGCAAAAAGTTACCTGTCCGCAGTGCTACAGCGTTGCAGGCGGGCAAAAACCCTGAAAAGCATTCGCCTCAGGGCATCGCTGCCACACGTACTCTTAAAATATTTTTATATCTTTTGAGATCCCACATAAGTAAATTTCTATAGCTCATTGCTTCGCTAAGAAATTTTACTTTCTGGGATGACACCTCGCTCGGTGTCAGTTTCTTAACGCTCCCTCTTGACCTGCCCGCCAATGCCTAATGAGCTAATACTAAGAAATAAACCGATATTGTATTAATTTTATTTAATAAAATATTAGTTNNGATTTATTTTATTTTAGTCATAATGTGTGGACTGTGTATTTGATATGTGTTTGATTTAAAATTTTTTAAAGTATATAAGATTATAATTATCAACAGTGCTAATAGTTTTTATTTACGTACATATGTAAGTAAATATGTAAGTAAATGTTTTACTATTAAGTTAGTATAAAATCGATCAAAGATCCTGAATAAATAAATTTCTATCGTTCGTCGCCTCACTAAGAAATTTTATTTTTCAGGATGACAAATCGGAGGCCCAAGATGACATATAGAGGGTGATGTGTTAAAATGCTAAAGTGTTAATATACTAAAATCTAAATCCTACTGTGCTAAAAAACTAAAAAGCTAACACACTAATAAACTAACAAACTAATTTATGAAAACATATATTTGTGAAATTTGCGGAGATGCTTATTTGGGAGAAGACAGACCGAGTCAGTGTCCTTTTTGCGGAGCCAAGGGAAATTTTATTAAAGAGGGTAAAGAGGCGAGACCGATAGTAAATGAAACGATCCAAGTAAATGAAAGGGAGCGAGAAAATTTGATGAAAACATTGGACTTGGAAATGCATGCGGTGGCAGTTTATCAATGCATGGCAAGTAAAACTGACAATTATGAAATCAAAGCGATGTATAAAAGACTGGCGAAGGTGGAAATGGAACATGCGACCATTGTGACTAAAATTTTAAAAATAGAAAAACCGGAAATGATTGAGGTGACTTGTGCCGATAGGGATGTGGATAACTTTGATGAAACAATTATTTTGGAAGATAACGCTTCAAAATTATATGCAACTTTCGCCCAAGAAGCGGTGGATGTTAATTTGAAAAAGTTTTTCGGCGCTTTGACTTTGGTGGAGAAAGAACACATCGACTTGATAAATAATTATTTATCNNAACAAATTTTAAAAGGTCCGAAAAGAATTTCTTCTTTCGGACCTTGAGTTTATGTATCAGTTCAAATTCAATTTTTTATTTTCTTTAGCGCCTTCTTTGTTGGCGAGCTTGCTCTTCTCTTTCCTTGATTTCTGCGCAAGGAATGCA
>DNVQ01000051.1 GCA_003507475.1 Candidatus Moraniibacteriota bacterium
GAAAATTTATTAGAGAGGTTTTTAAATGGAAAAAATATTGAATTTATCATTGTATCCAACTTCGAGATGCGATACAGGCTGTAGCCATTGTATGGATGATTGTAATATGAGCAATCCTCAGGATTTTAAGGTAGCAATGGCAAGGCAAATTATTGATGAAACAGGATTGAAAGGTGTTGATTTAGCAGTTTTATTTACTGGTTATGGCGAGCCCCTTTTGGCACCAGACTTTATTGAAATTGTTGAAGCTTTTGGAAGTTATAAAGGAACTAAGGATATGGGAATTATCACATCGGGGTTTTCAGATAAGGATAGTTTTAGAAAATCTCAATTTAGGAATCTGCTTAATGGCTCATGCGTTGAAAAATTAAACATAAGCCAGAGTTTTAGTTTATTTCATCCAAGTTTTCCAGAGCGATTAAAAAATATCATTGAAGCAATGATAAACGATGGGCAGAAAAAAGAGTTGACTGTTAGAATATGTTTAGCCGTTGATAATTATAGGGAGACTTGGGAGACTGCAACGAGATCCATTAGTGATATTAGCGCAAAAATGGGCTTGGAACATCGAGTGTCATTTTTGGGATGGTCGGAAGATGATAGAAAAAAATATTTTTTTTGGGTTCAAAAATTCATCGAAGAAAATAGACATTCTTATGACTTGGCTGTTGAGCTTGAATCCTATCTTATTCCTCAGTGGCATTATATTGTTAAAAAAGGGGCAGACGATTGGGTTTTGGCGATAATAATTCAGCCTATAGTTTTAGAAAAAGTGGGCAGGGCGAAAAAACTTTACAATATTCCGGTAATTGATTTTAGTTGCGGTGCACTTGGCGGTTATTTTGGAGATGATGATTTTTCAGCGCTTACGATATTTCCCGATGGAACAGTATGCTCGGAGTGCTGCCACGAAATACTTTATGGCAAAATTGGCGAAAACTCACTTTTTGAAATGGATAGGCGCAGAATGGTTTTTGCTAAAAAACTTTTCGGGTCTATTTTGGCCGACAGGCGAATGTTTAAATGGTTAACTCGAGATATTTGTCGTGTTTGCCAAAATTTAGTAGCCGAAAAAAGTCTTGAGCTGGGGTGAAAATTGCTACTAGAACGCTAGGGATACAATGTATCTCCTGGCGTTTTTTATTTTCAATAAATTTTAATTATCAAATAACTCGCCCGAAATGCTGTGTCTTTGTGGGTGGCTGGTCGTCATTTCATGAGTAAGAATTAAATTTATTTCAACTACAATAACTGGAAAAATAATGAAAAGGGGAGTAGAATAAGGGTAATAAAATTAAAAAAATTATTTATGAAAACTAAAGTGGTAGTGATAGGATTGATTGAAAATGATAAAGGAGAGTTTCTGATAAGTCTGAGACACGAGCCTAAAATAAAAGAAGCTGATATGAAATGGGACTTTGTGGGTGGAGCTATTGATTTTGGAGAATCTCCCGAGGAGGCGTTAAAAAGAGAGATTAAAGAAGAGGCTAATTTAGAAGTGGAAATCGGAGAAATGATGCCTATGTGCTACTCGAAAGTCTGGGAGCATGATATATATGATAAATTGCACATTGTCTTATTGTGTTATCATTGTAAATTACTAGGTGGTGAGATGAAAATCGGAGCATATAAAATTAAAGAATTGAGATGGGTTAATAAAAGTGAATTTAAGAATTATGATTTTTTGCAATCAATAAATCTTTTTTTAGAGAAAATAAATTTTTAATTTTACTGAAACTTACGATTACTAAATATTAAACATATAAAAATATGAATGAAAGCGGCATGCCCGTATCCTCGAATTTTGAGAATAATCAGGAAAGAAAATCAGAGAATGAAATTATTTTAAAAGAAAAACTGACGATTCTTCGTCGAGGCATTGTCGAATCTGTGGGTGCAGAGAATGCTATTAAAACAGCTCAGTGCTTATACGAAGCACTTTATCATCCGGAGAATGTGGATAGTTTAATTGATGAATTGCGTATTAAGAATGTGGAAAAATTTCCAAATCGTCTTTCAATGCTTCGAAGCGCTTTAAAAATAAGTCTTGAAAAAGTTCCTACCGTAGAAGAATTTGTTTCGAGAATAGCGAGAGCTTTTACTAGTGAGGCTAATTTTAGCGAATGCATATATGCTGGTGCAGATGAGCAATTGGAGAATATGGTTGAAATGGGTCCGGTTAGGATATGGACTGCAGGAGACGTTCATGGTTTGATCGATGCAAATGGAGAAAAAATTCCTGGCAGCAAAGGACAGCTTAAAAAAATTGTTAAAGCGGGTGGGATTAGGGAAATCCGCAATAGAACAGGAAGAGATAGATATCCAGATGCAGATGATTTTATAAAACATAAAAAGGAAATTATATCAGTTTTGACCTCAGAGAAAAAGATCCCTCTTATTTTATTAATTGGGAAGGAATTCAGAGAAAAAGGAATTGAAATTGTAGTTATAATAGAAGATAATTTAAAAAACCTTATTTTAGCTGAGGAGGAAATAAAGCAAATGGGATTTGAATCTCTGCCTATTTGGATTCGCCAAGGAGATCAAAGAAATCGTATTCCGAAGGAATCAGGCAAGGAGTTAGAATATTATCTGCAAAGATATAATGCTCAAGATAGCGTTACGGGTATTTGCAAAGTTTTAAAGGGACACTCTATTTCAGCTGAATCTAAGCCAGGCTTCATTGTTGATTATGATGAAGTTTTCATGGATGCTAATAAGAAAATGATTGCTCAGGAAGAGGCTGTATTAAATGCTATAAAGGAGAATAACTGGATGTAATTTTTAACTGTAATAATATGAGTAAATTAATAGTGGTTTGCGGTTTACAGGGTTCTGGCAAAACAACCTTGGCCAATTGTTTGGCAAATAAATTAAATATAGCATGCCTACATAAAGATTCCTTAATTGATATGCTCTCGGAAATAAATAATGTAAGTAATTTTGAGGAGTATAAAAAAGTGCAAAGCGAAGCCATGAAACTTTTTTTTAAATTGGCAGAAGAGCAAATATCTTCAGGAGTTGATTTTATTATTCAAAGCACTTTTAATTTTAGTGAAGATGCAGACTTATTTAGGGCATGGATCGAAAAATACAAACTGGACTTCTGTTGCGTTGTTTGCGTGATTGATGAAAAAACAAGATCGGAAAGATTTAAAAATCGTCCAGATCATTTTAAAAAATATTTTATTGATAAAAAAATAGAAACTAATTCTTCGCAATCTCTTAATAAGGCTGATTTCGATTATAATGAAATGCCAGAAAAAAAAATATTCGTGAAAACTGATCATCCAGTCGAATGTTTAGTCGAAGAAATTTTGGAAAAGATAAATTTTTAATCAATAATTTTATGCAAAAGAGAATGTTTATAATTCATCGTTGGGATGGAGCACCGAATAAAGATTGGTTGCCCTGGGCCAAAGAAGAATTGGAGAAAAAAGAGTACGAAGTGATTGTGCCAGAGATGCCAAATACCGAAGAGCCAAAAATAGAGGAGTGGGTTCCATTTTTAACTAAACTCGTAGGAGAAGTAAATGAAAATACTTTTTTCATCGGGCATTCGGTAGGTTGTCAAACAGTTATGCGTTATTTGGAATCTATTTATCCTAAAAAAATTGGCGGAATTATTTTTGTGGCACCTTGGTTTAATTTAACTAATCTTGAGGATGAGGAAAGTAAAGCTATTGCCAAGCCCTGGCTAGAAACGCCAATTGATTTGGAGAAAGTAAAAAATGCAACTGATAATATTGTTGTTTTTGTGTCAGACAATGATCCATTTGTACCCCTTAGTGATAAGGAAATTTTTGAAAGCAAATTAAATGCTAAAGTGATTGTGGAAAATAATAAAGGTCATTTTACGGGTGGTGATGGGATAATGGAATTGCCAGAGATATTAATTTTAATAAAATAATTTTATGCAAAAACAAATAGTTTATATCCATGGCGGAGATTCTTTCGAATCTCATGAGTCATATCTTAAATATTTAAAAGAAACAGAATTTTCGGTAGATTGGTTTGTGAAAAAGAAAAAATGGAAAGAAACTTTGGCGGAAGAGTTAAGAGATGAATTTCAAGTATTCATGCCAGACATGCCGTGTAAACAAAATGCTAATTATGAAGAATGGAAAATCTGGTTTGAAAAAATGATTCCTTTTATAAATGACGGAGTAATTTTAATTGGGCATTCACAAGGTGGAATATTCTTAGCTAAATATTTGTCAGAAAATAATTATCCCAAGAGAATTGGTGCTGTGATGTTAGTTGCGCCAGTGTACAATAATACACCAGAAGTGGGAAATTTCATGGTAGAAAAATCTTTAAAAAGTGTTTCAGATCAGTGCAGTGAAATTCATTTATTTTTTAGTAAAGATGATTTCGTGGTGCCATTTAGCGAAATGGAAGAATATAAAAAAGAATTGCCCAATGCTAAGTTTCATATATTTGAAGATAGGGGACATTTTTTACAAGAAACTTTTCCGGAGATAATTGAGGAAATTAAAAAAATAGGGTAATTTTAAATTTAGAGAAAGTTGCAAAATAAAAATAAACAATAAAATCGCCCTCACTCAAATAGCGTAAACTGTCGCAATTTGATCGGGTAAAAAATATGAAAGATTTGGATATAGAAATAAGCAAGTCCTCACCAATGAAATATATTCTTTTTGGATTAAGTATTTTATTGATAAGCGTATCAGTTTTAGCTGTGGGCTATTTGTTTAAAAGTAAAATTAGTAATAAAAAAGAATTGGCCGTAGAATCTGAAAATATGATTAAACCCATAAATCATTTGGAAGAAAAGAATGATGTGCTAAAAGACGAAAATGATTTGAGTAAAATTACAGAGAGTGAATTGGGTGTGGTTACTGGTGAGCTGGGTTTTTCGATAAAATATCCTTCTCAAAATATAAAAGTAATTTTTAACGAAGAAGAAATTTTTAAATCTATCTTTGTCATTGATTATAAGGTGGTTAAAACAAATGAAGAGACAGCTAAAAAACTTAGCTCGGATATTCATAATCTTGATTTTTGGGGGCTTATTTTAACAGCCTTTGAAGCAAGGAAAGATATTGAATTTAAGAGTTGGGTGCAAAATTATCTGGCAGAATTAAAGAAAGACAGGCGTGATGAAAAAGTATTGAGCGAAGAAATAAAAGAAGAATTTTTTTTAGACTTAAAAGCTTATTATGCCATATCTTCAATTCAGGGGCCAGAGCATCAAAGTAGTCCACACTATTTTAGAAAAGAATTTTTTATAAAAAAGGACCAGTACATTTATCATTTTAGCTATTTAGCCCCTGCTTTGGATACAAGTTTTACTAGAAGTGGGGAGATGGGTAAAAAATATTTAGAGTATGTAAACAATGTTTCAGAAGAAATAATAAAAACTTTTAGATTTGATAGTTCAACTGTAACGTCTAACATTTTGCCTAAACATGCATTTAAACCCTCAGATGACAAAAAAGAAGAATTTAATAATATATTGGATAATCTTAGACAAGGACCATATTTTGATACAGCAGCTAAATATCCAGAGATTTCCAATAAGGATAAATGTGTGGTTAAAAATAATGAACTTCAAAACGATGGATATGAAGGTGAAGGCGATTTACAATCACCTTCGGGAGTTTATTTTTCAATTGATGAAGAGTCGGCAGAAATTCATGCTTATGATGAAAAAAATAATCATACAGGACAGATGCCTGGTTTTGAGGCGCCTGGATTTATAGAGGAAAGAGCGAGAGGATTAGATTCCATAAATCTGGGTTCTCGGGGCTATGGAATAAGCTTGCAAGAAAATTTAAATGGTCGGATTGAAATTGTGGGCAAGGCTTTCGGATATACAAGTTTTGGAATAGCTGGGGATGGCAATAGATGTACTGTTTTGGATATGTTTATTCCAGTTACCCCACATTCAGTTTGCAAGTTACCCATTACTATTAATGGAGATTTTGGACCGTTTTCTTGTGATATTGATGGGGATGGAAAAGAGGATTATCTATATAGTTTAATTTACCCACTTTTAGAACAAAAGCAAAAAGATATCGAAAATATTATTGATATGATGAAAAATAATTAAAATTTATTTACATCTTTTTATTAAATTGTTATAATTGTATTAACATGAACGGTTTTGATAAGCTGTTCTATTCCTTTGGGAGGAATTTGGTCACCAGTTTTTATAGAATGGATGGTAGATAATTTAATTGTCATAAATATCTTGGGGGGTATATGACCCGCAGAATTCTGCTGAAAAATTAAATATCGAACCAAAATCTATTCTGTAATTAAAAGTGAAAAGCTTGCTGGTGGCTTTTCTTTTTTATTGACTAAATTTATCCTACAGTATAGTATAGATTATAGTTAAAAATATTTACGGAGCATGGTGTTAATGGCTAGCACGTCCGCCTGAGGCGGATAGTTTGGGTTCGAGTCCCAATGCATTTTAATAGAAGAATATTAAAAAAGAAATAACGGAGCATGGTGTTAATGGCTAGCACGCGCGGTTTGGGACCGTGTAGTTTGGGTTCGAGTCCCAATGCTCCGACAAGTGAAAAAACTTTATATTGTAAAAAACAAAACATACATCATCTAAATAGTCAGTAATGTTTAATTAATATTTTTTATGTTAAAAATAATAAGCAAACTGGTTGACCTTGGGCCTCGATATGGAAAGAAAGAAATAGAGGCAGCAAAATTGATAACTGATGAATTGAGCTCGTTAAATATTCCTTTTGAAGAAGATGTTTTTGAAACATCAGTTCCTAATATAATTAGAGCAGAGCTATTTGCTGATAGTATTAAAATTCCTTGTGTTGGAAGTAGTTTATTTAGTGGTGAGATTAAAAGTGGCGAATTTATTATTAGTGCAGTGGGGTACAGTGGTAAGAAGAGGCCATTTAATATTTCTTATAATCCGCTCACTGATGAAATTAGTGTTATGGAATTTTATGTTGAACCTTCAGTTACTGTTTCCAGAAATTCTATAGCGCAAATTATTATGGCCAAAGAGGTTCGAGGTGTTATTGAGGTAGAGAAAGAATATTTTACTTCAAAAAACATTCTGGTTGGAAATTCTGTAAATCCAAAAAATATTGTTTTTGCACACTATGATTCAATAGTTGGAGGTGGTGCGATTGATAATGCGGGAGCAGTGGCAGTGTCATTGGAAATAATAAAACAAAATTCAAAATTACTTTTGGATACTTTATTTGTTTTTTCTGGAAATGAAGAAATTTCATATGATGATTATGAAACAAAAAGTGGATATGGATTTAGAATATTTGAAGAGAAACATGCGGAAATTATTAAAAATTCAAAGCAAATAGTAGTAATTGATGGTATCGGATTAGGCACCCCTTTGTTTGGACAAACTGGGCTTGACTGGGTATTTCAAATTAAATTATTGGACAAGGTAAAAAATAAAATTTATTGGTTACAAAATAATCAAGGGGATGTATTGAAATATTTTCATACATCAGCAGATTCTTTTGATAAATTAAGCGAGGATCATTTAGAAGAGGCAAAAATTGCTTTATTGGAAAAAATAGGTGGATAGTTTTTTGCTTTTAATTCTCAGATATTTTATAAAATAAAAAACACCGTAAAGGTGTTTTTTAAAATAATAGATTTAACCCCCTCTGTCCTCCAGACATCTCCCCCTTGAGTACCCCAGGCAGAAAAATATCTGACGGGGCAGGCCAAGAGGGAGCGGGGAGAAAGGATTGTTGCCTAGAAAACTCTTTTTTTGTATCGTTTCATTGAGAGGGCGTTAAGGATAACACTGACTGATGAGAAAGCCATGGCAGCAGCGGCGACGGTGGGGTTCAATAACCAACCGATAAATGGATATAAGATTCCAGCGGCAATAGGTAAGCCGATGATGTTATAAAAGAAAGCCCAAAAAAGATTTTGTTTGATTTTATTTAAAGTGTAATTACTTAAATCAATCGCGTTAACTACATCTCTCAAATCATCTTTGATTAAAACTATTTCTCCCGTTTCCATTGCTACATCTGTTCCTGAACCAAGGGCAATTCCCAAATCTGCTTGAGCCAAAGCCGGCGCATCATTAATTCCATCTCCGACCATTGCTACAATATTTCCTTGATTTTGCAATTTTTTTATTTCTGCTGATTTGTCTTGGGGCAATACTTCCGCAAGCACATAATCAACATTAACTATTTTTGCTATAGCTTTGCCGACTCTTTCGTTGTCGCCTGTGAGCATGATTACTTTTTTACCCATCTTATGAAGAGCAGTGACCGCTTCTTTAGAATATTTTTTAAGCGTATCAGCTACGGCAATAATTCCGATAATTTCTTTATCTTGGGCTAAGATCATCGCGGTTTTTCCTTGATCTTCCAACTCAATCATTTGTTTTTCTATTTGCTCAATATCAATCCCATTTTCTTTCATTAGTTTTCTGGTGCCAAAAAATATTTTTTTATTTTCCATTTCAACAGTCACTCCGTAGCCAGGTAGAGCTTGGAAATTTTTTATTTTCAACAAAATTGTTTCTTCTTCTTTGGCTTTATTGACGATAGCCTGGGCGAGAGGGTGTTCGGAATTTTTTTCGACGGAAGCGGCAATTTGTAAAACTTTTTCATTTGTAATATTTTCCTTAATTGGGACAATATCTGTGACACTTGGTTCGCCTTGGGTCAATGTTCCAGTTTTATCAAAAATAACAACATTAATATCCCTGGCGACTTCAAGGGCTTTACCACTTTTAATCAAAATTCCGTTTTTGGCTGCGAGTCCCGTACCCATCATCACAGCAGTAGGGGTGGCGAGTCCCAAGACACAAGGACAAGCAATAATTAAAACAGTTACCAAAACGGTTACAGCAAAAGCCAGTGGTTGTCCCACTAAGAGCCAGGTAATAAAAGCCAGAATGGATAGAGCTAAAACAGTGGGAACAAAATAAAACGAAACCTTATCGGCCAAAAGTTGAATAGGCGCCTTAGAGCCCATCGCTTCATCCACTATCTTTATAATTTGAGCTAGCATAGTATCTGATCCGACTCGGGTAGCGCGGAATTTCAAGGCCCCGGTTTTATTGATAGTTGCTCCGATCACTTCGTCATTTATTTTTTTCTCTACCGGGATGCTTTCCCCGGTAATTGTTTTTTCATCTACCCCAGAATATCCGTCAATGATAATTCCATCTACGGGAATTTTTTCCCCCGGTTTAACTAAGATGATATCTCCAACTTTTACTTGGTGGATGGGAATTTTTATTTCTGCATTATTTTTTATAACAGTAGCTTCTTTGGGTTGGAGACCAATTAATTTTTTGATAGCCTGGCTAGTTTTTCCTTTGGTGATGGATTCCAAATATTTACCCAAAGAAATCAAAATTAAAATTAAAGCCGCGCTTTCATAATAAAGGTAAGCGTCAATTTCTCTTCCCGTAAACATCAAGATAGAAATAGCTACGCTGTAAAAATAAGCCACCGCTGTACCCATAAAAATCAAACTATCCATGTTAGGCTGTAGGCGCCATAATTTTTTAGCACCAGAGGTCCAAATGTTAAGGCAGATAGCTATAATCGAAGTGGTTAAGATAAATTGGATACCAAGCCCGTATTTTTCGAAAAATTCCGGCATAGATAAACCGAATAATTCACTCATCGCCATATAGATAATGGGCAAGCCAAAGATTAGAGAATAGATGAATCGTTTTTTTAATTTATTTATTTCTTTAGAGCCAGAATGTTTAGCATGGTCATGCGCGTGTGATTCCTCATTTTGATTTTCTGTCAGTCCTTCATATCCAAGATCCTTGATTTTTTTTTGAATTTTATCGATATTTATTTGATCAGGATTAAATTCTACGTGAAGTTTTTCTGAAGCAAAGTTAACATTGGCAGACTGGATACCTGTTTCTTTTTGAAGAGCATTTTCGATATTGGCCGCACAAGAGGCGCAATGCATGCCTGATATTTTTAGAACTGTTTTTTTATTCATATATATATAGATTTATGATTTAAGATGTATGATTTATGAGATATAAAACAAAATCTTCGCACTACTGTCATTCCAGAAAGTAAAATTTCTTGGTGATCCGCTAGCTGGCGGAGAGCCTTAGAAATTTACTTATGTGGAATCTCTATTTTAAATTCTGAGATCCCCGCATTTGCGAGGATGACAAACTGCAGGTATATTTAATTATATTTTTTAATTAACTACTTCAATTGTTCCGGTAACCATTCCCATCCAACAGCTAAATTTGTACTTGCCCGCTTTTTGGGGAGTAAATTCTTGAACACTGGTTTTTCCGGGAGTAAGACTTATTTCTTCTGGAAATAAATTCTTGGCAATGATCGCATTGGTACAACCGCTGGTGCCAGTATCGGTAATTTCCCATTTCACAGGAATATTGGCGCGAACTTTGAAGCGGTTAGGCGAATATCCCTCACTGGAAGCATTCATCTTTATTATCTGTTTGCCATTCACTACCGGAGGGAGGTCTTTGTCAATTTTTGGTTCGGTCTTGGGGGAATTATTTTTGGGAGTTTCAGTGATAATTGGAGCTGTGGCAACTTCTTTGTTTTCAATTCTTAAATTATCTAAACTGGAAAACCCCAAAACATTTAGTTGGGAATTGATATTAAATAAGGCAAAAAATAAAACCAAAATTCCAGCGACTTTTAAAAATCTTTCTGAGAGATGGCTCTTTTGACAAAACTTAATACTGGATAACCCGATTCCCAAAAGCATCGGCAAAGTTCCCAGTGCAAATAAAAGCATAATTAATCCTCCCTGAAGGGCGCTTCCAGATATCAAAGCTAATCCTTGAGCTGTTATAGTAAAACCACAGGGCAAGAAAAAAGTTAAAGCACCCATTAAAAAAGGCATGTGATGACCCTTAAAATTTGATTCATCGGCGATAGATCTAGTGATGAACTTTGGCATGGTGATTTGGAATTTTCGCAGAGCTCTGACGCCTAGCATTTGAAGAGCTAATACTATCATCATTATGGAAACCAATATGACAAAAATCGGACCTAGCTTCAAGGAAAAATCCAATTGACTGCCGAGAGCTCCCAATAATGCTCCAAAAAATCCATAAGCAATTAGTCGTCCGATATTAAAAATCAGATGGGGTTGAATTTTTTTCCAATTAGAATCATCAGTTTTATATAATTGGTTCCATTGTTGGGACATGGATAAAATTATTCCACCCACCAAAGCGGCGCAGCTGGAAATCCCAGCGATAAGACCAAAGACGAAAAACATCGGCAAAGATGATTTGGCGCTAACGTTTATCAAGCCTGATAAACCAGTGCTATTTAATCCGATAAAAGCTAAAATAATCAATAGTCCTATGGATAAAATTATGAAAAGCTCTTTGGGTTTAAATTTATTTGGTTTTTCTGGAGATGTATTTAGGGTAGGGGAAATATCAGAAAAAACATAGCCTTCTTTTTTAAAAAGTTCAGTTAGTTTTTGGGGTTGGATTTTTTCGCCCGTGTATTCAATTATTATTTCTTCTTTGGGGGAGGAGGCATCCACTGATTTTATAAAATTCAATTCTAATAATTTTTTTTCAATCATTAATTCGCAAGAGGCGCAATGCATTCCTGAGACTCGGTATCTATATTTGTTTATTTTTTTATCCATATAAAACAATTTATTTGTTAAATAGTTTGGTGAGCTTTAAAATCTCTTGGGTCATTTCTTGTTTCTTTTTTTCATTTGTAGTATCCATAGCGTGCTTAAAACAAGTATTAAGGTGGTTTTCCATCAGCATTTGATGAGCAGAGCGTAGAAGTCCAACCGCGGCTAGGTTTTGTTGCATAATATCAATACAGTATCTATCTTCTTCTACCATTTTGATAATCCGTGCCATTAAACTGTTGGCTTTTTTGAAATTAATTAAGGCTTTTTCTTTTTGATTGGTCATGGTTGTTATTTTTATAATATTAATACCTATACCCTAGGTATGGGTATGATAGCAAATTGGGAAAATTGTGTCAAGAAAAGTAGGAGCAGGGCAATACCCTGTTCTGAAAAAATTATTGACTATATTATTTTTAGATGCTAGGCTAAAATTAGTTTTCAATAAGGCTCTTATAATAAAATATCTTTAAAAAAATGAGGAGGAAAATACTTGCAATCATTATAATTTTAATTCTTGCTGTTTTGGCAGGTGGATTTTGGTTTGTAAAAAATAATAAAATTAATGAAGTAAAAAATATAGTTACTCAAAAAAGCAAACAAGAAGAAATTATTAAATCAGAAATAAATAGTGTGGCAGGCCTAGAAACTTACACAAACAAAGATTACGAATATTCTTTTGATTATCCAGCTGATTGGATTTTGACTGATTATTATAATGAGATATTAACTGAAGTTGACAATAAAAAGATTGAAGGTCGTTATGTTTCATTTGAAACGTCGGGTAGAATTTTTAATGTTGAAATAGGTGTGAAAAATAAAGATGAAGGTGAGCAGATGTTTACCCATTCATGGTATACGGGAATACCTGCTGGAAATTTTTTTCGTGGGAATAAAATAGAAGTTAGTGAGGGTGTCGCCGAAAAACAAATACTTGCTTATGATCCAGCGGATATTTCCCCACAGGCTCAAACTAAAATGTATTATCCATCTGAGACATTGGGCATACGATTGGTATTTTATTGTAATGTTACGCAAGATAAAAAAATTACTGAGTGCAATGATTTTCAAATAGGGGGAAATTTAGTGGCTCATGCAGAAATACATTACAATTTAATTGATGGATCTGAGCCAACAAAGCTACAATGGACAAATATTGAAGAACAGACGGAAAAAATATTGAAATCCTTGCGATTTACTGAATAATAGGTTTTTGTCTTCTGTTAGAAATGCTTTTGTGCTCAAGGCGCTTCTAGCGAGGCGATAAAAATTGCCTTGTTCTTTCCCAAAATAACCCAAACCAAGGAGGAGAAAAGTGATGAAAAAAATGATTGTTTTTGTGTTGTTTTTTGTTTTTATGCTATCAATGACGGATTTTGTATTTTCTGGTGATAATAGCTGCAGGGGTTACTCTACAGTCGCAAATCCATTTTTGTGCGGCAGCAATGGTAATTGTGTATGGTGGGCTGCTTATAAACGTCCTGATTTAAAGGCGTTCATGAATCATGATGCGGGGCAGTGGTATTCAGATGCACAGAACAGAGGTTTTCGCGTAGGACAAAGTCCTCGCAAGTTTGCCATTGCAGTACTTAACGTTGGTTCATATGGCCATGTTGCTCATGTAGAAAATGTAAACAATGACGGTTCGTTTGCGGTTACGGAGATGGATTATACGGGTAGCTGGGGTGTTGGTATGTTGCAAGCTACATATTATCCATCTGGTAATGGATATCGTCGCGGAGACAAACCAACGGTATACCCACTCATTGGATTTATTTATCCTAAGTACTGCGAATTTCTCAGTACGAATGTGGGTGTATATTGCTGGAATACAGACAATGGCTATTTTCAGGAAGATATGGATGGCGTAGACCATGTGATTTACAAGCGTTTGACAAGTACTACACATAGCACCACTGTTTTGACTAGTCAGCAAGCAACTCAATATTCTCTGGATATAGCTAGTGGCGTATATTCAAACGTGAGGAGTATCGATCTTGGAGAGTATTTTCAAAGTGGAAATGCATCATATGCCGCATATGGCGGCATGGGTGTGGGTCCCGGCTACGAAACAACTCCGACAGACACGGCCAATCCAGGCCTGCCAAATTTCATCGGCAAAAAGATTGAATTGAATAATTACAATCCCAAAAGGACGGATTCGATTCAAATCTACGGATATTCCAAAAATACCGGAGTAAACGATATCGATTCCGATGATGAAATCGAAAGCCGGTATTTTCTTTCCGTAGGTCACAAAAAAGATTCATCCAGCGATTGGATCAAAATAGGATCAGATATAACTCACGGTTCCAGTCTTGATCCAGGAGAAAGTCATAGGGAAGATAAAGCTTTTAGGCTTTGGGAATATAATATCATTCAACCGGGAGGAACCTATAACGTTGTTTACTGTATCGATAGAACAAGAAACCATGATAATGACGGTGGCGAGTATCCCGAAGAACACGAGTCAGATAACTGTACTACTGAAGCCGTGTTTCATGTTCAAGCAGAAGCTCCACCTCCGCCATCCACCGATAAGTTTGTCTGGTCCAGCGCCGGCCCGGTCGCCAATCGAGTATGCACTCAGATTATCGAATCGGCTGATCCGTATACCTGGAACGACAACTATTTTTGTGCCGATAGTAACTACGGAATCGCTTGGTCCAGTGCCGGACCAATTGCCAATATGCGATGCACTCAAATAATTGAGTCAGCCGATCCGCACTCTTGGAATGATAACTATCTGTGTATTCCAAATACCAGTAATATTTATTTTTCTTGGAGTAGTGCCGGACCGATTGACAGCCAAACTTGCGTGCAATGGCTAGAGGCATCTGATCCTTACACTTGGAAAGATAATTTTCTTTGTTATCGGATCCAAGATGTCACACCTCCGCCTCCGCCCCCCACTTACAATCTCTCCGTTAACAATATTTCTTTAAATATTAGCGGCAGAGACAAATTGTGGCCGGACGGTTTTTTTGATTTGGGAATAACTGTCGTTAATACGGGTAATAATCTTACGGGTAATGTTTCAGTGGGTTATTATCTGAATGAAACCCTGTTAACTACCCACACCATCGATGCCAGTGATTTGGCTAATGGCGCTTATCGTTCGGATGCTCTTCCTGATATTCCTTCTCCCCTTACGCCTGGTGATCATACGGCCAAAATCTGTGTGGATCCCAATAACGTAATTCAAGAAACGGACGAAACCGATAACTGTCATTCCATCAAAGTGAAGGTTGAAGAACATGTGAGTCCGGCAGCTATGTTGCTGCTCTTCCAATAACACAATTGAAGGAGGAAAAATCATGAAAAAGTTTATCGTCTTATCCGGTTTATTGTTGGCATGTTTTTGTTTTACTTCTTCGGCTTACAGTGTTGAGGCATGTTTTGACCCAGGCACTCAATACTATAATGTGAATGGCGTAGATCGTTTGAGTTTGTGGGCAATTGCAGAGGCAAACGGCAATGAGGTTTATGCCGACGCTCGAAACTCTTGGCAATCAGAACTTTCAATTGCCGCGTGGTATGCTACTATTTTAAGAGCTCAAGAAATGGGACTTCAGGTAGTAGTGGCCTTTGATCCAGGCAATTTTGAAATATGGTACATTGCCAATCCCAGAGCTTGTACGCCAACTCAGCCGTAATCGATCATAATTGATCGTTTTTTTGTGAGACTAGAGTGCTTCGGAAAAATTCCCGGAGTACTCTTTTATTTTAAAAAGTTGATAAGTCTAGGGTTTCCGTATACTATTAAATTATTGAAATAAAATGTTAAATTAATTAGTGTTGTTTATTTTTTTCAATCAATCAAGCTTGTCATTCCGGAAAGCATAATTTCTCGACGAATTACATGAGTCGTAAGAAATTAGCTTATCCGGAATCTCTACTTAATTATAATGACTAAACTTTGTGCAGATAGAGATTCCACATAAATGATTTTCTAAAAGCTCCCGCCTGCAACGTTGCAACACTGCGGGCAGGCATTGCTTCGCTTAGAAAATCTATTTTCTGGAATGACACAACGCATAAAAGAATCTCCAATAATTAATAAATTAATATTATGAAAAAAGAATTTTATATAACCACCACCTTGCCTTATGTTAATGCTGATCCGCATGCGGGTTTTGCTAGTGAAATAATCTTAGCAGATGTTCGCGCTCGATTTGAGAAACTTCAGGGAAAAGAGGTGATTTTTAATACAGGTACAGATGAGCATGGTTTAAAAATCTGGCAAAAAGCCCAAGAAGAAGGGGTAGATACACAGGCTTATGTGGATAAATATGCAGCGAAATTTGATGAGCTCAAAGAGATGCTCGAATTAAATTATACTAATTTCATCCGCACTACTGATGAGAATCATAAAAAAGCTGCTCAAGAATTATGGAAGCGAGTGGATGCTAATGGCTATATTTATAAAAAACAATACAAGGTAAAATATTGCGTGGGTTGTGAATTGGAAAAAACTGACAGTGAATTAGTAGATGGATATTGCCCGCTTCATCCCGGTAAAGAATTGGAAATTATCGAAGAGGAAAATTATTTTTTTAAATTTAGCGCTTTGCAAGATAAACTTTTAGAGTTATACAAAAGTAATCCAAACTTTGTCGTGCCCAATAAAAGATTCAATGAAATAAAATCTTTTGTCGAAAGAGGTTTGGAAGATTTTTCAATTTCTCGCTTGAAATCCAAAATGCCCTGGGGAGTGCCAGTACCTGGCGATGATGATCAGGTAATGTATGTTTGGTTTGACGCGCTTACTAATTATATTTCCACTTTGGGTTGGCCTGATAATCAGGAGAATTTTGAAAAATTTTGGGGAACCAAAGAAAGTCCAAATGCGATTCAAATTGCCGGCAAAGACAATCTTCGTCAGCAAAGCGCGATGTGGCAAGCGATGCTTTTGGCAGCTGATTTGCCCACAAGCAAACAAGTTTTTATTAATGGTTTTATCAGTGTGGATGGACAGAAGATGAGTAAGTCTATTGGAAATGTAATTTCCCCCAAAGAAATGGTGGAAAAATATGGCATTGATGGCACTCGTTATTTACTTCTTACCAAAGGAACTTTTGGAGAAGATAATGATATTAGTTGGGAAAAATTAACTACAAAGTATAATGCTGATTTGGCTAATGGATTAGGAAACCTAACTAGTCGCGTGGTTAAGCTATCAGAAAATTTAGATTTAGAAATTGAGAAAAAAGAAAATATTTTTGATGAAGCTAATATTAAATTAGTAGAGAGTTTTGATTTGGATAAGGTTTTGGAAAATATTTGGAATATTGTAAGAGAAGATAATAAATATATCGAAGACACTAAGCCTTGGGAGCTAGCAAAAAATAATGAAGCAGAATTTAAAAATGTAATGCAAAAACTTTTAAATGATTTAACTTTGATTGCCCAGATGTTAATCCCATTTTTACCAGAAACTGCTAAAAAAATTCAAAAAGCTTTGGAGACGAAGGAGAGGGTGATTTTATTTGAACGGATTCGATAATGATGCAAATACGCAAATGAATGCAAATGATGCGAATATGCGAACAAAATTTAATTTGAATATTTTATTGTGAGATCCCCGACAAGTTAATTTCTATAGCTCATGCTTCACTAAGAAATTATACTTTCGAGGATGACAAGATTTGCGGTTTTGTCATGTTCGGGCTTGACCCGGACATCTCTTGTTTTTGTTAATATGCTAACGTGTTAAAATGCCAATATGATTATTGATTCCCACGCCCATGTAAATTTCAACGCCTTTAAAGATGATGGCGATGAAGTAATAAAAAAATGTCTAAACAATAATGTCTGGGTGGTTAATGTTGGCTCAGAATTTAAAACCAGCAAGCGCGCAGTGGAATATGCTAATCGATATGAAGAGGGGGTGTATGCGATAGTGGGTCTTCATCCGATTCATGTCAAAGTTGCGGATAATGATTTTTTAGGCGAGAGCGATAATGAAAATATTAAATATCGAGAAAAATTTAATTATGAGAATTATTTGGAATTAGCAAAAGATAAAAAGGTGGTGGCTATCGGGGAAGTGGGTTTAGACTACCATCATTTCGAGGACGGAGCTACCGAATTAGAAAAAGAAAAAATTATCCGAAAACAAAAAGAAATATTTGTGGAGTTTATAAAATTAGCCAATGAGATTAATAAGCCCATCGTGATTCATTGTTGGGGCGTAAAATCAAGAAAGGAACCTGATCACGCCCGAGCGGATGCATATAGGGATTTATTGGAAATATTAAAAGAATATCCTGTGAATAAAAAAGGGATAATTCACAGTTTTATTGGAAGCTATAAAACTGCCAGAGAGTTTCGAGAGTTGGGCTTTAAATTGGGTTTTAATGGAATTATTACTTATTCAGAAAGTTATGATAAAGTTTTGACAGATACGCCAATAGAAGATATTCTAGTTGAGACTGATTGTCCGTATCTCACTCCTCGACCTCTGAGCAAAGACGAGAGAAATGAACCAATGAATGTGAGGTATGTGGTAGAAAAAATTGCAAAGGTTAAAGGGATGGAGATAGGTGAGGTGGAGAGAATTATTTTTGAAAATAGTAGGAAAGTTTTTGGAATATAGATTGTTTCTAATGTTCAATATTCAATTCTCAATATTCAATCAATAATCAATATTTTAATATTAAAATTTATTGAGATTTTCTTTTGAAGCGGCTTAAAATTAAATGCTAAAAAGCTACAGACTAATAACTAATAACTAACTAAAATATGAAAATAGGAATTGTGGGATTACCCAACGTAGGAAAATCAACTTTGTTTAAAGCGCTGACCAAAAAGGCAGTGGATATTAATAATTATCCTTTTTGTACCATTGAGCCTAACGTGGGAGTGGTGGAGGTGCCCGATGAAAGATTGGATAAATTATCCGAAATGTCCAAGACCCAAAAAATAGTGCCAGCAGTAGTGGAGTTTGTAGATATTGCCGGTTTGGTAAAGGGAGCTTCTGAGGGAGAGGGTTTGGGAAATAAATTTTTGGCTAACATTAGAGAGGTGGACGCAATCTTGCAGGTAGTGAGAGTTTTTAAAAACGATACTATTATTCACGTGCACAATGAAATTGACCCGCTAGGAGATATTGGAGTAATAGAAACCGAACTGGCTCTGGCGGATCTTGAAACAGTAAACAAAAGAATTGAAAGACTTGCTCGGGATGCCAAAAGAGGAGATAAGGAATCAGTTGCCAAGCTAGCGGTAAATGAAAAAATAAAAGCCGCATTATCTTCAGGTAAGCTTGCCAATGAAATTGAATTTGATATGAAAGACGAGATGACAAAAATAGCTGTGACAGAATTATCTTTGCTTACTATTAAACCTTTTTTATATGTTTACAATGTTTCTGATTTGGATGAAAAATTAGCACCTGAATTAGAGGCAAAACAGCATATTAAAATTGATATCAAAATCGAAGAAGAGTTAGAACAAATGACTAAGGAAGAAATTAAAGAGTTGGGATTAAAGACCGGCTTGGACGAATTAATCAAAAAATCTTATGAGCTTTTGGGATTAATAACTTTTTTAACTACCGGTGAAAAAGAAACTCGGGCTTGGACCATCAAAAAAGGCTCCACTGCTCCAGAAGCGGGTACTGCGATTCACAATGATTTTAAAAATAAATTTATTTGTGCCGATGTAATTGCTTGGGATGAGCTTATCCAATACGGCTCAATGAGTAAAGCCAAAGAAGCTGGGAAAGTTAAACAAGTCGGCAAAGATTATATTATGCAAGATGGGGAAGTGGTGGAGTTTAAGATAGGAGGGTAAGTAATTAGTAATTAAAAATGAAAAATTAAAAATTTCCAATAAATTTCTAATGACTGAAATATGAAATTTCAAGTTGTTATAAATTTATATACAGAGTAGAGACGTGATTTATCACGTCTAAAAAATATATACTTGAGATTTGAGACGCGATAAATCACGTCGTTTCGCGAACGACTGTGATAAATCGGCGTCTTTACAAACAACCTTGACTATTTCTTTTAAATTCAATACCTTAAATGTAGTGTCTTGAGCAAATTTTGGATATCTGAATTTTTTCTTAAGATAATTTTTTTGAGTTATTTAAAAAATATTTTTTTATTGGATAAAAATGTATTTTAATCGCTAATAAATCGGGAGGAAAAATTATGCCATGGATAATTGAGAAAACAAAAGGTGTTTGTTATGATCTCATAACCAATACTTTGAAAAATGAAAAGGGTTATCAAATTGCTGTGATTTACGAAGATAAGAATGGAAATTTATTTATCAGTCAGGCGATGGAAACAAATTTTGTTGATGAGGAGGGAGGTGTCCATGCGGGTTGGACTGGTGACGAGAATCATATCGCATCCCACATAAGACTTGAAAACAGAGGGGGAGTTTTAAAATATTGCAGTAATAGATTTTCGGACGAATATTGGCGAGGAATTAGGGATGAAGAGATTTCTATTCGAATCACAAAAGTGGAAGGGCAAATCATTCCTCAAAAAACAAGGCGCATAAAGCGTAAGAGTATTTTTGTAAGATTTTTTGAAAAAATATTCAATATTTCTGTGCCTATAAGTGAGTGTTCTCAAAAAACTAGTTATTAAAATACGGCCGTATTCTAATAATTAGTTATTATGGTGTATATGAGTGGGTAATTTTGCGCAAGCGTGAAATTACCCTTGTTTTTTTACTGGTGATCGTTTTATTCTTACTAGATTTCTCCATTTCTAAATTTTTGAGTACAAAAATTTATCCAGTTGAAATGACAAGCTTGTTGACTCAAAGTTCTGGGTGTCAATATCCGCAAACAAAATCTTGACTACTTGCTTAAAATTTAATAAACTAATTAGCAGTTGGGGGAGGAGAGTGCTAATAATATAAATCACTAATCTGCACGAATCTTTTCACTAATTTTCACAAATATAAATCATCATTAAATATTTCGCTTACTATCTCTAATCAAATTCGAGATTATTCGAGACAGATTAGAGTAGATAGGCGACTTAAATCATCATGAGCAAACAAATTAAGTACGATGCAGATGCAAGAAAAAAAATTAAAGCTGGGATTGATCAGGTGGCTGATGTGGTAAAAGGAACCTTGGGACCGAAAGGACGCAATGTTATTTTGGATAAAGGTTTTGGGACGCCGACCATTACTAATGACGGAGTGAGTATTGCCAGAGAAATAGAATTGGAAGATAGATTTGAAAACGTAGGCGCTTCTTTAATTAAAGAAGTGGCAGACAAAACTAATGATGCTGCCGGAGACGGAACAACTACTTCAACTGTGATTACTCAAGCTTTGATCAGTGAAGGTTTAAAATATGTGGAAACTGGAATTAATCCAGTGGGAATCAGAAAAGGAATGGAAGATGCTAAAAATGATGTGATAAATATTTTAAAAAAGAATTCCAAAAAACTTACTTCTCGCGAGGAGATTGCGCAAGTAGCGACAATATCAGCTGAGAGTGAAGAGATGGGAAAGATGATTGCTGGGGTAATGGAAGAAGTGGGCAAAGACGGAGTGATAACAGTTGAGGAATCACAAACCTTCGGAATTTCCAAGGAAATTGTAAGAGGAATGAAGTTTGATAAGGGATTTATTTCTGCTTACATGATTACTAATTCTGAAAATCAAACAGCTGAGATTAAAGATGCTCCGGTTTTGATAACAGATAAAAAGATTTCTTCAATTTCTGAAATTCTTCCAATTTTAGAAAAACTTACTAAATCGGGTACTAAAGATTTAGTGATCATATCAGAAGATTTAAGCGGAGAAGCTTTGGCTACTTTGGTGGTAAATAAACTTAGAGGAGTGCTAAATGTATTAGCTATCAAAGCACCTGAATTTGGAGAATCCAAAAAAGACATGCTTGAGGACATTGCCGTATTAACTGGCGCTCAAGTAATTAGCGAAGAAAAGGGAATGAAACTTGAAACCATAGAATTGAGTGATTTGGGTGAGGCGCAAAAAGTTATTTCTTCTAAAGATGATACAACTATCGTAGGCGGAAAAGGTAAGAAGAGCAAAATCGAGGAAAGGGTATCTCAAATTAAAAAACTGATCGAAAAATCAGAAAGCTCATTTGATAAAAATAAATTAAGTAAAAGAATGGCAAAGTTGGCTGGTGGAGTGGCTGTGATTAAGGTGGGAGCCGTAACTGAAACCGAGCAAACTTATTTGAAACATAAAATGGATGATGCCCTAGCTGCAACTCGCGCGGCGGTGGCTGAGGGAATAGTAGCTGGAGGTGGTACCGCTTTAGTAAAGGCAGTGTCTAGTTTGGCTACTAAAAAAATTAGCGGTGATTATGAATATCAAGCTGGTTACAATACTCTGCTTAAAGCTTTAAATGAACCATTAAAACAAATTGTAGTTAACGCAGGTAAGCGAGAAGCAGCAGTTGTACTAAACGAAATAGTTCAAAACAATAAAGTTAATTATGGATACAATGCTAAGACTGATAAATTTGAGGATGATATGATAAAGTCTGGAATAATTGATCCGCTTAAAGTAACTCGAACTGCTTTGGAAAATGCTGTGTCTGTTTCAGCTATGCTTCTTACGACTGAAGCAGTGGTGACAGATTTGCCAGCCGATAAAAATGCTCAAATGCCGCCAATGGGCGGAGGTGGTATGCCCGGAATGTTTTAAATGAAGAATATGTTGAAATTGAAAAAACTCTCTTAGAGATAGGGGAGTTTTTTTTATTTTTAAATTAGTTAACGTATTAACGAGTTAAAGAGTTGGGAAAAATATTTAAAACAATTTAACAATACAGCAAGTATAACAATTTATTTTATAAGGTACTGATTACTAATTACAAGTTATTAACTACTGAATTTTATTTGACTTTTTTGGTTATTTTTGTAATGATGAATAGCTATTAAATTTGATAGTTATTATGGTAAATCTAGATATTGATTTCAGAATTTTAACAAATGGAGGCAGAAATGGATACGCAAATGGTTTCAATGGGAAATAATGAATTTGCCGTTATTGCAGGATTAATTTTTTGTGAAAAAAATTTCCAAGAAGCGGTCTTACAAAGCTTGCATGATGGAAAAGTTCTTTACCCAGTTAATCAAAGAAATTACACTGGCTACATTAGCATCATCTTTCCGAAAATTTCGGGATGTGGTTTAATGCGCTTAAAGTTTGCCAAGGATATTCGGGATAATAGGTTTTTCTTTAATATAGCGATGAAGATCCAGGATTTACATTTTGACAAAAAAGATTTAAGTGGTGGTTTTGTAGTATTGGAGGATGAATATAAGTGTATTTTTTCTTTTGAGAAATATGAGAGAGATGCCGAACATGGCTTTGAACTGGTAAGCGATCTCTCAGATGTTCAAGATAATGAAAAAATAGGAAGGATTTTGAAGGTGGTAATTGTTCCTCGATGAAATATTGTAGATTTTTCAATAGCGGAGAAGTGAAGGCATTTCTCCGCTGTTTTATTTTAAAAATAACAAAATATAAACATATTGAAACCTAAACCCTTTTTAAAAATGATTTATGTAAGATTGGTATATTAGTAAAGAAACCCCCTCTCTAATTCTCCCCCTTGAGTACAAGGGGGAGAGGGGGTGCTGATTTTTCCCTCTTCCAACCCTCTCCCAAGGAGAGAGATGGGGTTAATGGATTCGTAATTTCGTACAATTCGTACTTCGTAGAGATCACCGAAATTTGACTTTTTTGCTATTTGATAATACAATATAGGATGTTTGGAGAAAATTAAAAAGAAATAATTAAGATGAAAAAAGATAAGACTAATAAAGTGTCTGTTTTTTCTTTGGCCTTTGAATTGGGTTACATGGTGGCTATTCCGATTGTGGTTCTTGCGTTGATTGGCAGGTTAATAGACAAAAAGCTTGATTCATCCCCTTGGTTTTTACTCTTGGGAATAATTATTTCTATTATTGTTTCCACTTACTGGGTTTATAAAAAAACGACAGACATTATTGATAATAATAAATAGAGCTTATTTTTTTATGGAAATTTCTTTAGTACCAGAATTAATAACAACCGTTTTTGGTTTTCCAATTACTAACTCTGTTTTGACAACTATTATTGTCAGTGCGATTATAATTTTAGCTTCATTATATTTACAAAAAAATCTTTCCAAAAAACCTAAGGGCTTTCAAAACATTGTTGAGGCAATACTGGAAGCTCTTTTAAATTTGGCTGACAGCGTTACTGGCAATCGAGAGCAGAGTAAAAAGTTTTTCCCATATGTGGCAACTATCTTTATTTTTGTGATTGTTTCCAATTGGATCGGCTTAATTCCCGCTCTTATCCCGGGAGGGTCTCTGGGGGTCAATCAAATTCATCATGGAGAAGAGGTTTTAGTGCCATTTATCAGAAGCGGAAGCGCTGATCTTAATATGACATTATCCCTGGCTTTGATTTCTGTAATTACCGCTCAGATTATGGGGATTGCCATGATTGGTGGAAAGCATTATGTAGGAAAATTTTTAGTAAGTCCATTTAAGAAGCCATATTTTATCGGAACTTTTGTGGGAATATTGGAAATAATTTCAGAATTTGCCAAAGTGGTTTCATTTTCCTTCCGTTTATTCGGAAATGTTTTTGCTGGAGAAGTTTTATTAACAGTGATGTTGATGCTGGTTCCCTATGTTGCGCCATTGCCATTTTTGTTTTTGGAAATTTTTGTAGGTTTCATCCAGGCGTTGGTGTTTGCCATGTTAACCTTGGTATTCTTTAAGATGGCATCAGAAGCGCATTAGAATTGTTAAATGGCTACATCATTAAATTTCTGAAATTTAATAATGTATCAAATAATAATTTATATAATAAAATAATTAGAGGTTAATAGTTGTGGTAAGAGTTTTAGAAACTACAAGCTAACAACTAAAAACTAAAAACTAAATATGGCAGTTGAAGAAACAAAAGCTATTGTTGAGGGAGCCCTTAACAATGTAGAATCAGCTAAGTCAATCGCAGCCGCAATCGCGATGGGATTTGGTGCAGTAGGNNTACGCATTGGTTGTAGCTTTGATTATTAAATTCGTTTAGATCGCTTATTGGTTTACAGTCCACGGTTCACAGCTTTGTGAACCGGAAACGGTTAACTAATAAATTAAAAAATACCAAAGCTTAGTATTAGTTATAAATAAGATTGTTTAAGAGCTAAGAAGCTAATAACTAATATAACTAAGCAACTAACCCAAATGGAATTATTACAAAATTTAGGCATAAACGGAAAATTAGTTTTGGCACAAATTGTGAACTTTTTTATTCTTTTTTATGTATTGAAGAAATTTGCTTACGGTCCGGTTTTAAAGATGTTAGATGACCGAAGTAAAAAAATAGAAAAAGGGATGAAGGATGCTGAAGCTTCCAGTAAAAAGTTAGTGGAGATTGAGGAGAAAGAAAAGGAAGTGCTAACTAATGCTAAAAAAGAAGCGCAGGAAATCATCAAAAAAGCCGAAGAGCAAGGGATGAAAAATAAAGAAGCGATTATGGTTGAAGCGAAAGAACAGGCAGATGTGATGCTAAAGAAAGCCCAGGAAAAAATTGAAGAAGAGAAAAATAAGGTTATGGCTGAAGTGAAAAATGAAGTAGCTGGACTTGTGATGCTGGCTACAGAAAAGATTGTAGGAGAAAAAATGAATTCTGAGAATGATAAGAAGATTATTGAGGAAATAATAAAGTAAAGAAGATTTAAGATATATGATGTAAGATTTATGAATGAATAGGAATTAAAAAATTCTTAAATCATAAATCCTAAATCGTAAATCTAATTAAAATATGAAAATTTCTACCAAACAATATGCCGAAGTTTTATATGACCTAACTCTAGGAAAGAGTGAGGCGGAAGTTAATATTGTGGTGGAAAAATTTATCAAAGAACTGGTTAATGGCAATCAAATAAAATCAGCCTCAAAAATAATTGAAAAATTTGAAAAAATTTATAATAAGAACAATGGGATTATCGAAGCCAGTGTAACCAGCGCCGAGAAGTTGGATAAGTCTCAAATGGAAAAAATCGAGAAATATTTGTTGGATAAATATAAGGCCAAACAAGTAGTTTTAAATAATGAGGTAAAGCCGGAAATAAAAGGTGGAATAATTTTACGAGTAGAGGATGAGATATTGGATGGGAGTATTTTAAATCAATTAAGAAGTTTGAAATCAAAGCTAATTTAAATAATTTTATATATAACAAATTCAATTTAAATTTAATCACATGAAAAATTACATAGTAGAACAATTAAAAAAACAAATTGAAGGTTTTCAAACTGAAACTAAACTTGAAAAGATTGGAAAAGTTTTGGAAATCGGAGATGGTGTGGCTCGAATCAGCGGACTTTCTGATGCGATGGCTTCTGAGATGCTTGAGTTTAGCGACGGCACGGTGGCTGTGGCGCTTAACCTTGAGGAGGATCAGGTGGGAGCGATGATTTTGGGGGATTTTAAGGGAATCAAGGAGGGTGATGAAGTAAAATCAACTGGAAAAATTTTATCCATTCCTGTAACTGAAAAAATGATTGGTCGCGTGATTAATCCTTTGGGACAAGCAATTGATGGAAAGGAAGAAATTAAATCTGATAAATTTTATCCAATTGAAAAAATCGCCCCTGGAGTAATCGAAAGAAAATCAGTTCATCAACCAGTGCAAACCGGAATTAAAGCGATTGATGCCATGATACCAGTAGGACGCGGTCAACGAGAGCTTATTATTGGAGATAGACAAACTGGAAAGACTGCCATTGCAATCGATACTATCATCAATCAAAAAGGTCAGGATATGATTTGTATTTATGTGGCCATCGGACAAAAGGAATCAAAAATTTCCAGAATCGTAGCCGAACTGGAAAAGAACGGAGCGATGGATCATACGATTGTTATCGTAGCTGGTGCTTCTGATAGTGCGGCCTTCTCATTTATTTCTCCTTACTCTGGAGCGGCTATTGGAGAATATTTTATGGATCAAGGAAAAGACGTGCTTATCGTTTACGATGATTTAAGTAAACATGCTTGGGCTTATCGACAAATTTCTCTTATTTTAAAACGACCACCAGGGCGAGAAGCTTATCCTGGAGATATCTTTTATTTGCATTCAAGACTTTTGGAAAGAAGTGCAAAATTAGATGAGAAATTTGGAGGTGGTTCAATTACAGCTTTACCAATTATCGAAACTCAAGCAGGAGATGTGAGTGCTTATATTCCAACTAATGTTATTTCTATTACGGATGGACAAATTTATTTGGAAGCGGATTTATTTTATAAAGGTATCCGCCCAGCGTTGAATGTAGGTTTGAGCGTTTCAAGAGTAGGATCAGCCGCTCAAATTAAAGCCATGAAAAAAGTAGCTGGTAAGCTCAGATTGGATTTAGCTCAATTTAGAGAGTTGGAAGCCTTTGCTCAATTCGGTTCAGACTTGGATGAGAAAACTCGCGCGCAGATTGAAAGAGGAAAAAGAACAGTGGAGATTTTAAAACAAGATCAATACGCTCCAATGCTGGTAGAAAATCAAGTAAGTATAATTTATGCTTTGATCAATGGATTTTTGGATGATGTGGCAGTGGAAAAAATATCTCAATGGGAAGCTGATTTTCATAAATTTATGAAATCATCAAAGAAAGAAGTATTGGAAAAAATCGCAACTCAAAAAGAATTGAATGATGAAATCGTGGCTGATTTAAATAAAGCGATAGAAGAATACAAGAATACGATTTAAGATTTACTAACTACTAATCAATACGAATATACTAAATTAATAAGCAAGGCACTAATTTCTTTACACAAAAACTCATCAAACAGAGCCTCCTCCCCTTTGAAGGGGAGGATTGAGGAGGGGTTAGAATCAATATGTAAAGAAGAAACCCCCTCCCAACCTCCCCCTTGAGTACAAGAGTGAGGGGCTCTCTGATTATTAATAATACAAAGCAATGTCTAATTCAAAAGAGATTCGCAGTCGAATCAAATCAATAAATAATACTGGAAAAATAACTCGAGCGATGGAGATGGTTTCGGCTGCCAAAATGAGAAAGTCCACCGAAAGCGTTTTGAAAATTCGCGATTATGCGCACAGCGCATGGAGTGTGCTGACTAATTTAGCCAGAGCTTTTGAAGAGCATGGCGAGGGGCTTTTGGAAGTGCGAGCGGTTAAAAGCGTTTTGATAATTGTGGTTACTTCTAACCGAGGGCTTTGCGGATCATTTAATTCTCAGATAATGAAAAAAGTGCGTGAGGAATTAAATAATCCTAAGAGCTTGAAATTGAACCGAGTAGGGGAAAAGAAAATTGAATCAGATGTTTTAGATAAAGATTTGAAAGTTGATTTTATAACAATTGGTAAAAAAGGCGAAGGCTTAGTAAAGAAGCTGGGCCGAGATATAATTGCAGCTTTCCCAGAATTAACTTATCTTCCCAAAATTGAGCAAGTTAAGCCTTTGTCTAAAATTGTGATTGATGAATATTTGAATAAAAAATATGATAAGGTTGTGATCGCTTATACCGATTATGTATCAGTGATTACTCAACAACCAAAAATCAGACAGTTATTGCCGATTTCGAAAATAGATTTGGAAAAGCAAATTGCTGAAATGGATAGTTTAGCCAAGGAATATGGGTTGGAAAAACCAAAATCAGAATATAAGGTGGAGCCTAGCCCCGAAGGTGTTTTGGCACATATTATTCCGAGATTAATTGAGATGCAAATTTATCATGCGATTTTGGAATCCAATGCCTCCAAAGAATCAGCCAGAATGATGGCGATGAGAAGTGCGACAGATGCGGCTAAAGACATGAGTGAAGGTTTAAATTTGGCATACAATAAGATTAGGCAGATGAAAATTACGCAGGAAATTGCGGAGATAAGTGCGGGACGGGCAGCGCTTGAGTAGAATTAAGAATTATGAATTAAGAATTAGGGATTTTGAGAATTTAGGAATGTGGGAATTTGAGAATTTGCAAATATAGATCCTGAATAAATAAATTTCTATCGCTCGTTGTCTCGCTAAGAAATTTTATTTTTCAGGATGACAAATCGTCGGTTGGGCAGATAAATAACGAGCATATCATGCTGAACTTGATTCAGCATCTAAAAATAGTTTTGAATTTTGAATTTTGAATCAATATAAAAATTGGTTCGAACTCCAAAATTTAAAAAGTGATCCTGAATCAAGTTCAGGACGAATGTTTTGGAAAAGTTTTTTGAAAATAAAAAAAACGAGCCATCACAATTCATGAAAGTGATGACTCAGTTGAGGTGAAAGAGTGGGGAGAATCAGAGCAGAGACACTGAGCCGATACAATCAGTTTTTAATAAAACTCGTAAACAGTGTCATTTGGATAATTTTCAAGACAAATGCTACGTATACGTAAGCCAGATAATACTCCAGCTAATTTGGCAATAGCGCTTTCCGCTACAAGGTTCAGATTTTTTCCGAGAAAGTGCTTGTTGTCGCTAGGATCTGTATACAAGCTGCCCTGATTGGGACGTAAAATAACGATACAGGCACTTTTTTTCTCAAAAACCATAACATCTCCTGCTTGAAGATTTGTTGGTGTTTCGCCATTGAAAAGAAGTTGCGGTGTGGTTTTCATGGTCAGCTCCTTGTAAAAGAATGGTTTGTTGGATAAAAACATTATTTTATTACAACTTTAAAGTATAGCACATATTGACCAAAAAGTCAATAGCTGTAAATTACCATTCAAGACTTAAAGAAATTTGAGTTTTGATAATAATTTTAGTTAGTATCCTTTGGCTAAGTCGATGGATTTCAAAATTTAAAATAGAGATTCCACATAAGTAAATTTCTAAGGCTCTCCGCTTTCGACCAGTTGCCGGATGGCGAATCGCCAAGAAATTTTACTTTCTGGAATGACAGAAGCATAGAGGTTTTATTTTATATCTCTTAAATCATAAATCTTAAATCATAAATCTAAACATATGAATATTGGAAAAATATCACAAGTAATCGG
>DNVQ01000045.1 GCA_003507475.1 Candidatus Moraniibacteriota bacterium
ATAATTATTTTAAACCAGCAAAAATCGCTACACCATAAAAAATAAACCACTTTTTTTAATGACAGATATTATGCTAAAATTTAAGTATGAAGAATATATTTAGATTAATAATTGTCTTAGGATTATTTACCGGCTTAATTCTGGTAATCGTTAAATTTGATAAATCAAAAGAAAATCAACCCACTCCCAATCCTCTTACTTACCCCGAAACAAAAACCGAAACTGAAAAATCAGAAAAGAAAAAGCCTTCTCCCATGGAGATCGAGGAGCTTCGCAAAGGAAATTACCCCGGTGGAGATTTTGAAATAGAAGAAAGTCTTCCTAATGGAACAAATTATCGACAAATGATTGTTTCTTACAAATCAGAAGGACTTAAAATTTACGGACTACTCACCGTTCCGCTTGAGCCAAAACCGGAAGGAGGTTATCCGGCAATTATTTTTATGCATGGATATATTCCACCCAAGCAATATTCCACTACTGGCAATTATCCTACTTATCAAGCTACTCTGGCGCGAAGTGGAATGATAACATTTAAGCCTGACCTTAGGGGACATGGACAATCAGAGGGAAATGCTGACGGCGCCCATTTTTCTGAAAAATATGTTATAGACACTTTATATGCTATCTCTTATTTAAAAAACTATCCCGAAGTCAATTCGGAAAAAATCGGCTACTGGGGACACTCAAATGGAGGAGAGATTGGTCTTCGCACTATCACAATTTCTCCTGATATAAAAGCGGCTGTGTTTTGGGCGGGAGTGGTCGGAAGTTTTCAGGACATGCTTCATACCTACAATGCCAAAATTCCTTTTCTGCAAAACTTAAAAGAAAACTCATTTATCAAAGAACATGGATTACCTGATGAAAATCCTGACTTTTGGAAAAAAATCGATCCGCATTTTTATCTTAGATACATTTCTTCTCCCATTCAACTTCACCATGGAACCAAAGACAAAAGCGTGCCGGTTGAATTATCCCTTAGACTTAAAAAAGAATTGGAAAAAGCACAAAAAAATGTAGAATATTTTGAATACACTGGAGATGATCACAATCTAAGCCAAAATTACAGTTTAGCCTGGGAAAGAACTATTACTTTTTTCAAAGAAAATTTATAAACAAAAAAGTTACTTTATCTACTTGTATTTAAAAAAATAGCGGTCCGACCGCTATTTTTTAGCTTTTAAAAATTATATTTTTGACTTTCTAAAGCGCCACCAGCGTTTCAAACCCCCCATAAGCCATACGCTTCATGTCAAATGGCATCTCCTTATCTTTCATTTTTGAATTTTCCATGAACTCTTTCATAACTTTGGCATTAACGCTATCGCGATGCGCTCTGGACTTAAAAACGATAAAAGAAAACACTATCACTTCCCCGGGCTTAGCACTGACTGTTTTAGGAAATTTTAAATATTTCATCCCCATCATTTCCGAAGCCAAATCATCTCCTACACATTCGTAGTACTCAAGAGCGCCATGTTTTTTCCAAATTTTACCTCCTTCCATAGCCATTTTTTTATACTCTCCCAATTTTTCTTCAGGAACCGGGAGAACAAAACCATCTACATATTTACCCATATATTTTTTTATCCTGTTAAATTGCGATTACCGCATCATTTAACTGGGATTATTAATAATTATATTTTACACTGAATAATTCTTAAATTTTAAGATAACATGCGGGCTTTGATTAAATTATCATTATGAAATTATTTTAAAATTTCTTCAAACTTATCAAAAGATTGACTCCAGCCTTGTTGCGCTGACTTTATAATGGATCCTTCTGGAAATTTACCGTGCTTTAAAGTCATATCTGTTTTTCTGTTTTCCAATTTTTTAAAATTCACTTCAATCTCCAATTCTTCAGGAATATCCTCCATGCCATACTCCTTGGCTGAAACAATATTTCCCTCTTTGTCGGAAAAAGAATCAGTTGTAACGATTTTTTTATATGGAATAATTTCCTTATAGGTTCCCGTACTCCAATACTCCTTACCGTCAGGCGCCTTCATACAAGCAAGACTTTTTCCACCCACCCTAAAATCAACTTCAGCATAGGGAGCGGTAAAGTCTTTGGGTCCCCACCATTTCTTAAAGATCTCCGGATTTGTCCAGGCTTCCCACACTCTTTCTATAGGAGCGTTAAAAATACGATTAATAATCAACTCTCCCTTTTTATTATTAGATATATTTTTCATATATTTTATTTAATGATTATATATTAATAAAAAATTCATTCTTGTTGGTGCGCCCTCCTTAAATCCTCGATAATAATTTTTTTCATCTCCAGCATTGCCTCCATCACTCTTTTTGATTTTTCTGGATCAGGGTCGCTCAAGTATTGTTCTAAAATAGCCGGTACAATTTGCCAAGTTATACCAAATTTATCCCGGTTTATCCATCCGCATTGACCACTTTCTCCATGCTCGGAAAATTTTTCCCAAAAATAATCAATTTCTTCTTGAGAACGGCAATTAACCACAAATGAAATTGCGCCAGAAAATTTAAAATGAGGTCCGCCGTTTAGAGCTACAAATTGCTGTCCATCCAGCTCAAATTCTACTGTCATAACAGATCCCAATTGCCTTCCTGAGGCTCTAGCTCCGGGTTCATTGTAATATGTAATCTTTCCCATTTTTGAATTGCCCCCTCTGGAAGCGACTTCTGGATTATTGGAAAAAACATTCACATAAAAACTTGCTGCTTCCTGTGCTTTTTCGTCAAACCATAAAAAAGGAGTTATTTTTTGCATATAATTATGTATTAAGCAAATTAATTTTTTAAATAACAAGAATACTGCAAAAAATTTTACATTTTTTGATAAGGTTGCATGGCGCCTACCCTATTTCCTTCTGTATCAAGAAAACTTATATATAATCCGTAGCCTGGTATATCCATAGGCTCTCCTAAAATTTTTCCACCCGCTGCTTTTATTTTTTCCATCGCTTCTTCCGTATCATCTATACCGATTACCACTGATGGCGATTGACCCATTTTATCTTCGGGCTTTTTATAAAACCCTCCATTAATCATGCCTATTTTCTTTGGCATACCGCTTTGATCTGTTTCAGACGTAGTTACTAAAACATAATTGCCGAACTCTTCTCCCATCATTTCCGCTTTCCACCCAAAAGCTTTAGCATAAAAACCAGCCATTCTATTTTTATCTTCATAGGGCATTTCAAAGTGCACTACGGGATTCATTTTTGTGTTATTCATATAATTGCGTTTAAGTTATTTTATAACTCAAAAAATTATAAAATAATTTAAATAATTAAAAAAACTATTTTATACTTCATATTAATTTATACGCAAAAGATAAAAATAATCTTTCAAGAATAATATCAAAAACACAATCCAAAAAATCTATAGTTGTTCTCCATTTTTTATTTAAATAATTGACTAGCCTATTTTTAAGGAGTAAAATAGTAGTACCGAAGATACTTCATTTGTTCTTTTTAATCAATATTGGCATAAAATTAAACTTATGAATACTCAAAAAAACACAGGAGTTTTCAGTCCTGTTGATGTCAAAAAGAAGAAAATAACTATAATTGGTTCCGGCTTTGTGGGTAAAGCGGCTGGAAAAGGATTCATAAACATTGGTCATGACGTAACTTTTGTCGATATAAACACTATCTTGATTGAGTCACTCAGCAAAGAAGGCTTGGAAACTTGCAATATAAATGATTTTTGCTCCAACAATAGAGATATTTATATAATCAGCGTGCTTACTCCTACTATAAATGATAAACTTGATTTTCGCTTTATCGATTCAGCAATTGCCAATCTAGGGCGCGTGCTCAAAGATAATTCCAATTGGCCATTAATAGTTATTCGTTCAACTGTTCCTCCGGGCACTGTCCAGGAACGCTTTGTTCCGATTTTAGAAAAATATTCCGAAAAAAAAATAGAAAAAGATTTCGGCATTGCTATGAATCCTGAATTTTTAAGAGAAACTAGTGCTGAAGAAGATTTTATGCATCCTTGGATTATAATAATCGGAAGCAACGAACCAAAAGTTGCTCAAATTCTTGAAGAACTTTATGCACCCTTTAAGGCGCCCATTGTTCACATGACAATCAAAGAGGCAGAGATGACAAAATACGTGCACAATATTTACAATGCCAACAAAATTTCTTTTTTCAATGAAATGCGTTTGGTAGCCGAATCGATTGGAGTAGACGCAGATAAAGTTTTTAATACAGTAGTCGAGAGCGCGGAAGCTTCTTGGAATAAGCAATATGGCATACGAAATTTCGGACCATTTGACGGTTCATGCTTACCGAAAGATACGATGGCATTTTTAAGCTGGTCAAATGAAAAAGTAAAAAAGAAGATGCCTATTTTGCATGCTATTATTAAAGTAAACGAAAGATTTAAGGACAAAGAATATTTGGAGTATTAAAAATAATTTCTAAGTACGGTCTATAATTTTTTAAATTAAAATTACCCGTATGGACACATTTTTTTCCTCTTTAAATTATTATATTCAATTTTTAATTTTTTACATCCCACTTGGCCTTATTGGGATCTGGAGATGGAGCGTTTGGGTTTTTCGAAAAGTTATTTCTCTTTTTTATCATCCGCCAAAAGGAAAATATCAAACTGCTATCTCCCTTGTTGTGCCTGTATATAATGAAGATCCAAAAACATTTAGACTAGCTCTTGATTCTTGGAAAATCAATAAACCCGAGGAAATTATTGCCGTAATTGACTACAAAGACAAAAGTTCAATAAATATTTTTAAAAAATTTTCCAAAGATTTTTCCGGCGCTAAATTAATTATAACTAACAAACCCGGCAAAAGACCAGCTTTGGTTGATGGCGCCAAAGCGTCCAGCGGTGAAATCATTGCTTTTGTTGATAGTGATACTATCTGGAGCTCCAAAATCAAAAACAAAATCATAGGACCATTTGCTGACCCTCAAGTGGGTGGATTAGTGACCAGGCAAGATGTGCTAAATCCGGACACGCTTGCTCGAAAATTATTTAAAATTCTCTTGGATGATCGATATCTTTTTGAATATCCATTTCTTGCAACAGTTAGCGATGCTATGCTTTGTCTTTCTGGACGCACTGCTGTCTATAGAAGAACAGCTATTATTGATGAAATGAATAAGTTGGAGGGTGAAACATTCTGGGGAGAAAAAATGATTAGTGGAGATGATAAATCACTGACTAATTTCATCCATGCCCGGGGTTGGAAATCTCGCTATCTGAAAAATGTCACGGTATACACTACGGGAATTCCTGATATGATGAGCTATTTAAAGCAAAAAGTCCGCTGGAGCAGAAATGGCTTGCGCTCCGACTCCAAAATTTTATTGAGCAATTGGATTTGGAAAAAAAATAAAATGCTAGCACTTCATATGCTGGATAAATTTGTTTCGCCCATCACGCTTCTTATCGGTTTTTCTTATTTTATAATTTCTCTATATTTGGGTCACTGGCAATTCGCACTTCTCATCGCCAGCTGGTGGATAGTAAGTCGAATTATAAAAATATTTCCGCATCTTAAAGAAAGACCGGCTGATATCTTGCTTTTGCCAATCTATATAATAGCCACTTTAGTAATAGCGGTTATAAAAATTTACGCCCTAATAACCATCAACAAACAAGATTGGATTACCCGCTGGGACAAAAGCCGCCTAAAAAAATTCAGTTTATTCGAAAGTTTTTTCACTTACACAGCCACTTTTTCTATAGTTTTCGGAATATTTTTTTCCGTATCTCTTTATCACAATGCCATATTTGAAACCACTCCGCAAAAAACCTCCCGATCATCAGAAGCTCCCATTCAAAATGCCACCAGCAACCAGCAAACCTTTTCAATCTTTACTCCCGAAAAAACACGCCCTAGCGAAAATGAATTGGAAAATATTTCACTCCAGCTTTCAAAAGAAAATCAATCTGACGCCTATGGCTATTACATCATAAAAACCGGAGAAACATTGCCAATATTGCAACAAAGATTTAATCTCTCTTCAACGGAAAAGATCTTGGATGCAAATACAAAATTGCCAATTGCGACATTTGATAATTTTAATGAGGGCAAAAAAATAGCNNGCCCCAGCTAATAAAAATCTTCTGGAGCAAACTGCGCCAGGTGAATGGATTTTGCGCGCCAATTTATATATCGGAAAAGATGTAACACTAATACTCGACAAAGGTGAGGTTGACTATTTAAAATTAAAAAGTGATGATGATGAATTTATTTGGCTTCGCTCCGAAACAGGCAATATGCTTTTTTCTGGAATAAAAATAACTTCTTGGGATGAAAAAAATAAAACACCTGATTTTAACCACAATAATGGTCGCGCATATATCACAGCCAAAAATAGCGGTCGCTTTGATATTGCCAATTCTGAACTTGCTTATCTTGGATATGTCGGCGCGCCAAAACGCGGAGGACCATTTGGAGGGTCCTATGGAGTTTCTTGGAAAATAAAAAACCAAGGACTTCAGGACCGGTTGCTTACCGGCGTAGTGCAAAACAGCGATTTTCATAATAATTTTTTCGGAGCCTATACCTTTGGTACAACAGGCATGGTTTTTCAAAAAAATAAATTTTATGACAATATTGAATACGGACTAGATCCGCATGATGATTCCAACAATATGTTAATTGAAAATAATCTGGCTTTCCAAAATGGCAAACACGGAATAATCACCTCCAAGCGTTGCTTTGACAATATCATCATAAATAATACTTCCTACAATAATCGCTTGCATGGAATTATGCTGGACCGCAACTCAAACAATAATCTGGTTCAAAAAAATACCGTCTATGGAAATGTGGATGGAATTGCTATCTATGAATCAAATAAAAATATTATTTCGGAAAATAAAATTCAAAACAATGTTAGAGGAATAAGATTAAACGCCGGTTCACAGGAAAACTTTATCCAAAATAATTCAATAACTAAAAACAGCCTAGGTCTTTATATCTACAATCAAGCAAACAAGAATATAGCTATCAATAATTCTATCGTCAATAACGAAACCGGAATTAATTTAAAAAATGCCAATCAAAATACATTGCTGGATAATTTTAAATCTACTGAAAATAGAAAAGACGGAAGAGTAAATAACGACGCTTATGAAAACATTATTCAATAAAAAAATATTTATCTCCATCTTAATTATGATTTTATTCATAACTATCGGGGCTTTGTTTTTTAGAAAAATCCAACAGACTGAAAAAGAAAAAATTTTTTCTAAAGAATTAATTGTAGATACTGTCTCAGATTTGCGTACCCTAGGATATTCCGGGCAAAGAAAAATTGTTCAAGATAGTGAGGGAAATATTTTTGTGGGATACCGAAAAGATTATCAAAAAAATGCTGAAATTTTTATTTCAAAAATATCCAGAGATAACAACGGTTTCCATATCTCCAATAGTGAGGAACCAATTGCGATAGTGGCAAAAAACAATGATCAAAGAGTTCCCTCTTTAGCAATCGATGCCAAAAATACCCTCCATGCGGTCTGGTACGGATCAGATACTCAAGATGAAAAAAATAATCGCCAAATAAAATACTCACGCAAACCCAAGGGAGCCGAGAATTGGGAGAGTTGGCGAAATATTGCTCATGTCAGCGGCCACGAAGATGAGGAACTGTGGCAAGAACATCCGATGATTTTGGCTGGAAAAGACAACACGCTCTATGTGATCTGGGAGGGAAAAGATGAGGAAAATGAAAGGCAACAAATAAAATTTATCAAATCAGAAAATGGAGGAATAGTCTGGACAGTTTGGAAAAATATAGCTCCTTCAAAAAGCAATACCCAATCACGGCCCACTTTAGTTGAAGATAAAAACGGAAAACTTTTTCTCTTTGCTTATTCCTCCTACGAAAATGAAAATGATTTACAACAAATCCAATTCACATCTTCTTCTGATAAGGGGGAAACCTGGACTGCTTGGCAATCAATTTCCGATCCCTCTTTTGATTCTCGCCATATCAGCGCCGCCATTGATAACATGGGAAAAATCCATGTCGCCTGGAGGGCTCAAGCAACTCCCAATGGACCAGCTCAAATTATTTATCGCAGTTTTTCTGGAAATAAATGGTCAGAAAGAAAAACTGTTTCACCTTCAAAAGATTATCAATTCTTCCCCAATATTGGCATAAGCCAGTCTGGAATAATTTATATTTCTTGGATGGAAAATTCCAGGCGCTCGGGATTTCCTCAGGAAAATCCAACCGCCGGACTGGGTCTAGTTTCTTTCTTGAAGAGAAATGAATTCCATTCTCCGATTAAAATTTCCGAGCAAGAAAATATTCTCTACCCCAATGTCAGTGAAAAAATAAACATTGAAAACTTTGTTCCCATTTTTTATGCAGAACAGATTGGCGAAAGAGAATTCCTTTTAAAAATAAAATTTTTAAATAGTAGAAAATAAAAAATATTTTCCCAAAACACACAAATTTAATCTTATATCTCATCTTCTTTGATTACAGAATCTATGTTGGTACTTTTAATAATATCATTAAGGATGGGCACATCTTCCACTGATTGAATCAGTCTACCCAAGATTGTTATCAAAATAGCCGCCACAATTGTCGCGCCAATCGCTGTTCCCACTCCAGTCATTATTCCNNTAAGTTTTTGTTAATATCTTGTGAATTATTTGAAGTTTTTTTCATAATATTTCACTAAATATTTATATCTAAATTTTAACATGAAAAAATCAGATATTCTATAACAAATAAAAAACGAGAAAGGGATTTAATCCCAATCTCGTTTAAATGCTAATGCGCTTCTTCCTTACTGCAATTCTGGGTGTTTTTCCAACCACCCAAGAAACAGCTCCGCTCTTTTCTGGTAGAATTCTTGCTCCCCTCCATAGTAGCCCACCCTGATATTAGTATTATATACGGGTCCACCGGCAACCGACATTTTTATCCGCTCGTTTCCATGATAACTCAAACTATGTATCGCTCCGTTCATAGAGAAATATTCTTGAAAAATCATGCAATAACTTTTATTCTTCTCAAAATGTGAACTGAAGCGACAGTCCTGGAAGTTTTTCCATGAAGACTCCGTATCCCATTTATGCCAATCTTTTTTTGAAAGATATTTAGTTTCGATGAGTCCCGAGTTGGTTACCATTTCGGAGAATTCCTCCAAATAATAAGAGCCCGTATGGGGATCAACATCTTTCATGCTTAATTCAAGATCCGTACTAAAAACACGTTGCTTATTTCTGGAATTGTTTGCGTCTCTAAAGATATAGACTGTGTCATCCAGCCTTAGCCTATATTCAATAGTGCCATCATAACCAAATATTACATCATCAAAATAACGTTGATTTTTTTTATACAAAAGTATCGCCCTGGAGATTTTCGTCGCATCATTTGGAGNNTACATTTTAACTCCAACAAATATGACCAAAAACACCACAACTGCCAAAATTATCAAATAACTTGTCTTTTTCATCTTTCTCCTCCTGAGAATTTCTCTATTTTTTACAATTAGATTATCATTATTTACCCACATCTAATAACGAAAACAGAACTCCTTACAATACCCTATATTTAGATAATTGTCAAAAAAACTTTCATCTTCCCCCTCCCCTTTTCAAGAGGGAAATTGAGAGAAGGTTAAATTTCTTTAATTTCTCAAAAAAACAAAGG
>DNVQ01000061.1 GCA_003507475.1 Candidatus Moraniibacteriota bacterium
AAAACAGCTATTCAGGCCTCTTTAACTGGACATCTTATTTTATCCACAATACACACCAATGATGCTGCTTCTTCTGTTCACCGCTTAATAAATATGGATGTTGATTCAGATGAGTTGGCCACTTCGGTCAATGCTTTCATGGCTCAGCGCTTAGTAAGAAAATTATGCGACTGTAAAGAAGAAATAGATATTCCTCAAGATATAAAAGATCAGATAGCAAAAACTATTTCGCTAATATCTCCCCAAGCTAAAGTAAAAATTCCACCTATAAATAAAATTTACAAACCGAAAGGTTGTGAAAAATGTAATTATATCGGCTACAAAGGAAGATCTACTATTAGCGAGGTACTGGTGATAGACAAAGACATTGAAAAATTAATTTCCCTGAATGCCCTTTCCTCCGAAATAAAGAGCAAGGCCATTGAAAACGGGATGCTCACAATGTATCAAGATGGAATACTTAAAGTTTTAGAAGGAGAAACAACACTTGAAGAAATCAACCATGTTGCCAAAGATGAAGAATAATAAAAAGCCCCGATTAATCGGGGCTTTTTTAATTGCGTTTATTGATCTGCAGACAGTCCCGAAAAATAAATTTTCCAGGTAGAGAACGGTGTCGAGGAATGACGCAGCCGAAACCACTTCACCCATATCTGGACGAAAGCTCCCAAATTGAGGATAAAAGATAGAGACCCCCAATTGCCCACAGATCAATAAAAACAACGTTTTTAAGCTACTCCTTCGCCATTTCTCATGACTGTTAATCCTAGCATATCTTTATTTTTTTGTCAAGAGGTGTTACAATGATATAAATCACTGATCGACTCAAATTTGACTCGAATAACAACAACCATAAACACGCAACCACCAATAAAAAATAATGCTATTTATATTTATTCGTGATTATTGGTGACATAATTAGCGTAGATTCGTGATTTATATCATTATGACTATTACCAATTCAAAAGAACTAGAAGAAGACAAAAAAATAGATTCAACATTAAGACCGCAGAGCTTTAATGAATATATTGGACAAGAAAAAATTAAAAAAAATTTGCATATATTACTCAGCGCAGCCAAAAAAAGAAATGAGCCAGTAGAACATATTTTACTGTATGGTCCAGCTGGGTTAGGGAAAACCACTCTTTCCAATATTATTGCCAAAGAAATGAATGTGGGCATAAAAATAACCTCTGGTCCAGCTATTGAAAGAGTGGGTGATTTGGGATCCATTCTTACCAATCTTAACGATGGAGATGTTTTATTCATAGATGAAATTCATCGACTCAATAAACTAGTAGAAGAGATTCTCTATCCCGCCATGGAAGACTATAAGCTTGATATTATTGTTGGGAAAGGTCCTTCTGCGCGCACTCTTCAATTAGATTTACCGCATTTTACACTTATCGGAGCAACGACTCGCCTGGGATCAATTTCCAATCCCTTACGTGACAGATTTGGAGCAATACATAAATTGAATTTTTATGAAAATGAGGAGATTGAATCAATAATTGAACGTTCTAGTAAAATCTTAAATATAAAAATTGATGAAGACGGATGCAAAAATATTTCTATTTGTAGCCGTCAAACCCCAAGAGTGGCCAATAGAATTTTAAAAAGAGTTCGCGATTTTGCACAAATGGAAAATATGGATATAATAAATAAAGAAATATCCAAAAGTGCATTAAAAATGATTGATATTGATGAACTAGGATTGGAACCAGCTGATCGAGATATTATTCGCATTATTATAGAAAATTTTAAGGGTGGCCCAGTGGGAGTTCAAACTATCGCCGCAGCCACTCACGAAGAGGTTCAAACTATCGAAGACGTATATGAGCCATTTCTGATTCAAGCTGGGCTTCTGGCACGCACTCCGCGAGGGAGAATTGTCACTGAAAAAGGATATCGACACTTAGGCTATGCCATTAAATAAAAAATAAAAAAAGAAAATTTACACGTTTGAGCTAAAATAAAAAAATTAAAAAACAAAAACTTGAGAGTGTAAATTATAAAAAGTATGAACATTGCATTTATTGCCTTCTATTTAATGTTTTTAGTGGGATGTTTCGTGGCTAGCATTTTTATTATTTACCATATTACTCGCTATTCAATAAATAAAAAATCTTCGACTATAATGCTTGCCTTATTCGTTTCTGTTTTATTAATTTTACTCCTAATTAATTTTTCTATTTTTACAAATCTTGATTTAGATAAATCCTTTAATTTTATTTCAAACCTTGATATTGGTTCATCATCATTTTAAAAATAAAAAATTATGCAAAAATTTGAAAAATTTCATTTTCACGGNNATTTTCTTTTTTATTGAAAGTTTCTTAATGATCATTTTATGGATCTATTCTTTTATTATATGGATAGATTTTTATTTTGATGTCTGGATAATTACCAATGAAAGAATAGTTAATATCGAACAAAAAGCTCTTTTTATCAGAACCATTAGTGAGCTAAAGTTTGATAAAATTCAAGATGTTTCCATTGAAATATTTGGGCTAATTCCCACCATTTTAAATTTTGGCGATGTCCATGTTCAAACAGCCGGTAACACCGAAAGATTTCTTTTTCATAAAGTTCCTGATCCGCAAAAAATTAAAGGTCTTATTATGAATATGCAAACCATGACGATGAGAAAAGACGAAGCCGAGGCTATTCACCGCATCTCCCCTCTTTTAAGAGGCAAATAAAAAAACTTCCACAAACAAATTTAAACAAAAAACATCTTTACTGAGTAAAGATGTTTTTTCGCATAGACTAAATTCAATGGACTAAAAACTCATGGAAACATTTTCCTCACTACTGGCTTCATTTCCATTTTTGTCTCGAACTTTGGCTTCTATTTTTATATTAGAATTATTCTTACTGTTTGGTACATCATAAGTAAGATTAAATGATCCGCTGTCGCTTGAATTTATTTCATCTCCGTCAGCATAAACCTTAACATTATCTATTCCATAACTGGCACTTACGCTAACTGAAATTTTTATTTTATTGGATTCTTTGTCTGTGTTTAAGGTGAGCTTAGGAGAGTATTTGTCAAAATCCTCCTCGTCGCAATCCCCCTCCACATCCTCATCAGATATATATTTCTTGTCCTTATTTTTCTTATACCATTTTTTTACGCCTTCCTCCCAGCGCAAAAATTGAGAATCTTTTTCTGGTTTTTCAGGATATTCCCCTTGAGGATCCTCTCTGTTTACATACCATAATATGCTATGGGCTTCGATGATATTTTTAGTTTTCTTCTGATCGTCTGGGCAATATTTGTTAGCCTTACACCATTTATCATCTTTACCCGGAATTTCACATACTTCTATTTTTTTCTCTGTATCCAATTTTCCCGTCAAAATATCTTTTTTAATATCTTTCAAAACCTCATCAGCGTTGTATTCTGGAAACTTCTCTTTATTGGAATTTCCTGAGATCTGATCCAAAAAACTTCTCCAAATCGGGGCGGCCACATTTACTCCGTCAGCCCCAGTTTTCATAGGGGAGTTATCATTATTTCCCGCCCACACCCCCACAGCGATTGAAGATGTGTAACCCATTGTCCAACCGTCTCGAAATTCGTTAGTTGTTCCAGTTTTGGCCGACACTAATCCATCATCAAATTTTAAAGGATTATTTTCACCGAAAACGGGTGCGCGATATTTATTATTGGAAATAACAGAATTCAACATTGCAATATATTCCTCTTTTACAACTCTATCTCCGCTAGTATCTTTAAATTCCTCAATAACTTTACCATTTTTATCTTCTATTCTTAAAATAGCTGTTTTGTTATGACGTACACCATTATTAGACAAAGTCGCATATGCATTAGTGTGATCAAGTAATTGCACTTCTCCTCCTCCCAGCACCAAAGATAATCCGTATCGATCTGGTTCATTTAACCCGCCAACTCCTAAATTTTTAGCCATTTCAATGCTATCTTTCACCCCTGCCAAATAAAGTGCTTTCACTGCCGGCACATTAAGAGACATGCCTAATGCTTCTTTCATTTTTAAAGGACCCCGAAAGCTTCCGTCATAATTTTGCGGGATATAATTGTCATCACTTCCTTTATTAAAATCTGTTTCGACATCATAAACTATAGTATCTGGGAAATACCCCTTCGCAAAAGCAGTTAAATAAACATATGGCTTAAAAGATGAGCCAGGTTGCCTATCTCTGATAGCCACATTCACCTGGCCATCAATAGTTTTATCAAAATAATCTTTAGATCCCACCATCGCTAAAATCTGGCCGTTCTTTGAATCAATGGCAACCAAGGCGGCATTTTCTGCATTCCATTTTTCCTTATTACTTTCGGCGCCTTCCCTTACGGCTTTTTCTGCAATTTGTTGCTTATCCCAGTCCAGTGTAGTAAATATTTTCATTCCGCCCTCTTCCATTTCTCTGGCACCATACTTATTGTCCAAATATTCCTTAACATACATCACGAAATGGGGTGCATTTATATTTTCTCTTTTTACTGTAATTTTATTTAAAACATCTGTTTCTTTATATTTCTTTGCATCTTCTTTGGAAATATAACCAAGATTCGCCATTTTATCCAAAACGGCTTCTTGATTTACCTTTAGTCTATCGGTATGTGAGCCAAACGGAGAGAAAAAAGTGGTTGCTCTGGGCAAAACAGCCAATACAGCTGCCTCATCATAATCCAATTCTTTGGCGTGTTTGCCAAAAAAAGTTTGAGCAGCTGATTCTATTCCATAAGCATTGGAACCATAGGGAATTTCATTGAGATACATTCTCAATATTTCATCTTTAGAAAATCGTTGTTCTATTTCCAAGGATAAAATAACCTCTTTTATTTTTCGAGTGATTGTTTTTTCGGAAGTTAAAATAGAGTTCTTTACAAATTGCTGAGTAATCGTTGAACCCCCTTGAGAGGCTCCTCTATTTAAAATATCTTTAATTACCGCTCTGGCAATAGAAGAAAACTTTATTCCATAGTGGGAATAAAAATCTTGATCTTCTGAGGCAATCGTGGCATAGCGTATGCTTTGGGGCATTTCTTCAAAGGGAATAAGGGTTCTTTTTTCCTCACCATGAATTTCATATAAAACATGCTGACCTGTTCGATCATAAATTTTAGTTGATTCAGCCACCACTCTTTTATTAACCTTATTGGGATCTGGCAGGTCTTTGGCAAAATAGGCAAAAACACCCACCACTGCCACAACTCCAGTTAAAAATCCAAAAAAAATTAACATCAAAAATGCTTTCCACCAAACGACTTTGCCATCTTGGTTTTTTATTTTTTTTGCTACAAAAGTTCTCATTGCGTAAAAATTAACATATTAATCCACATGTTCCATTTTATCAAACTTTTAACCTATCGCGCAATGCTTTTCAATTTTGACGAAATTTAAACCAAAAAAGACTAATTAAAGAACTACTTTTTCTATTATTACTTCTTTGGAAAAATTTTCATTGGAACTTAATATTGGTTTTCTTAGATCCAACTTATCTTTTTCAGTAGCTTTCACTACAAATTCCCTTTTATTTACTAATACTTTTTCTCCAACTTCAACACCTAAAGCTAGCCGATAACTTTCACTCAACTGAATTACTCCTTGGGGTATGTCCGAAAAATATGCTGCTTCAGTATAAAGATTACCTTCAAGGCGAATTTTATCCTCTGGGGTCATTTTTGACTGCAGGAAAGTTTTTAAATCTTCAGAATTTACAAATTGTTCCTGAAATTCAATCAGAATCTCCCCCAATATATCCTGCAATTCTGGAAAATGTTTTGCCCTTAAAGGCAAACACAGTTCAACTTGTATGTATTGATAATTGCTTCCCAAAGCATTAAAAGTTTTGCTTCCAAAACGACGCTCCGTATGCACTATGTTTCCGCAAAATCTGTCTCCTTCCTTAGCCACCCCAGAAAAATAATAATCATTATTATCTTTTATCAAGCCTCTTTCTTTGATTTTATCGTTAAGTTTATCGGAAAACCAACGGGCTATTTGCGGATCACATGGCATATTTCCCTTTCTTAAGCCGTTTGAAATAATAATATCTCCTGCATCATCGGATTTATCTGATTTTCCATGCAATGAAATATGCAAAAATGGTTTTATTAACTCTTTATTATTTTCCTGGTAATCTTGAGAATTTTCAGAAAACTTTTTTATTAATTGATATTGAGCATTATAATAACCATGCCCAAATTCTTCTCTACTATTTTTATCTGATATCCTCCTCACATCTTCAGGTCGATTAGCATCCATAAATCTTCTGGTTTTTCTGGCGATATAGTAAGAGCTGTCTGATTTTTCTGCGACCGTTTTTGCCAAAGAGCCCACATAATCTTCATGAAGTCCCTTTATTTTCAAAATCTCTACCGATAATTTATCCTCTTCATATTTTTTGCTTAGTTCACTAATGATAGAAAAAATATCTCTTTGGGGATTATTTTCTCTGATGAACGCAATGCTTTCAGCTATTGCAACGCCTTTATTTATTATTTCGACTGAATCAGTATCTTTCCATTGTGGTTTTTGTTTTAAAATTCGCACTATTTCCCCGGTATTAGCCATTTGTGAATGAATTGCATCAACGCAAGTATTGCTACCTATCTTACTAATACCATAATCCAAAAAATATCTATTGATCATCCTGTCGGAAATCTCCTTCTTCTCCTCGGTTGGCAAATTTTTATCTTTTTCTTCACTAATAAGAAAAGTCTCTTTTCTAATAAGACCCTTGTCTTTTTTGTCGCTTTCTTCGGTTAAATTTTCGACTATCTCGTTGCGACGAGCTTTAATTTCTCCAAATCTGCCTTCTCTCATTTTTTTATTTTAAATCTAAATTTTAAATACTAATTTTCATGTTTATCATCTGACATTTTTAGCAAATTTTCCAATATTCTTTCGGCAACATTTATGCCGGTAGCGGCTTCGAATCCCTTAAATTGAGCCGAGGTGTTTATTTCTATTGCTAGATAACCGCCGTTACTTTTAATAAAATCGATTCCCGCATAAGAAATTTGCCCTTCATTCATTATCTTTGTGGCCATTTCTTTTATCTCATTATTTGCCTCCACAACTTCCGCCTTACCGCCTAGAGATATATTGGCTTTAAAATCTCCATTTTGCGCTGTTCGTTTAATTATGCCCAATATTTTCCCTCCCAAACATAAGGCTCTATAATCAGACCCTGCTGATTCTTTTATAAATTCTTGCAATAAATAAGAACTTCTCTTGAGAGGAACTATGTTTTTTGCGCCAATAGATTTATTGATAAAAGCTACCACGTCTTGAGAAGAATGCACAATGGCCACATTTTTGCCCATGGAACCTCTGCAGCTTTTTATAACACAAGGGAAGCCCTCTACATATTTTTCGGCCAATAGACTGATTTTTTCTTCATCAAAACTGTTTACTAAAACTGTTTTAGGAGTAGGAATATTAATATTGCTAAAAAAAACGCTCGCACAATACTTATCAGAAAGATCTATTGCTTGTGCGTTAGGCCAAATTACTATTTGATCTTCAAATCTTTTGTGCAGGCATCCCGCCAAATAATGATTAATAGTTGGATTGGCTACAAACCAAACAATATCGCCTCTGTTAAAAATTATTTCCTCTCCGTTGTGAAAAATTCCCCGATCTGTTAAGGATAAGCTATAAGAATTAACCACATAAACATCTAAGTCTTTTTTTCGGGCCTCTTCTTTAAATCGCACTAAGCGCTTACTCTCTGAATGCACATTAAAAATCACTATCTTTCTTTTACTGATCATACTATTTATTGATATTTACTCTAAAAAATTATGAATTAATCATTATATACAAAACATTCCTATGCTCTGAGCCCAAAAAACTTTTTGGCGACAAGTCGCTCCTGCCATTCATCCTGTCTATCAAAAAATTATTTATTTCCGATAAAGACATATCCGCTTCTTTTCTGATAAGTTCTTCCAATTTTATTGGCGCGTTAACCAATCTGCCACAAACTAATAACTCCAATTTCGTATCCAGGGACAAGCTGAAATAATTGTCCGCAACAATCTTTTGGGCTATCTCCAGCAATCTTTGAAATATTTTTAGATCTTGCTGTATGGGCTTTGCGTAAAACTTTGTAGCCCCAATAATTAAATGCGTTATAAAATATAAGTTGTTTCTTATTAGCTCAATGTCGCTTGGAATCTTAGCTTCTATATCTTTTTCCACTATATCCAAAATTTGCTTGATATCGACTTCTGTTTTTTCGCTTTTTTCAAAATAATCTTCAAGGAAATAAAGATAATTAGCTGAAAAAGTTGATAGCTTTAATATATCCTCCTTATTATCCAGCATTCTTCTTTTTATTTCCAAAAAATCTTTATCCTCAATTAATTCCCTGATAATTGGACGCAAATCTCTGTTGAAAATATTTTTACTCATCAAATTGCGAAATAATATTTCACTATAGGCTCCCAAAAGAGGAAATTTATCAGCTGATTTTTTTCTAAAATCCTTGCCGTTATAAATTCTTTTTTGATATACCTCTTTATTTTTTATTATATTTTGAAAAATTCTTTTCAAAGCTTCATCATCTTTTCCATAGTAATCTTCTTTTAGATCCTTTAGCTTGTCCAGATATTTTTGCTCTTTTGTCCACAAAAACATCCTTGTAGCAAAGTGAAATTTTTTATTAGCCAATTTTTCATAATGATTATCATAACAATTTTTAATCAGCGTCGAAGTTTTTTCATTATTACTGTTAAAAATTTCTTGGCAATATAAAAGCAATTCCCTGGCAACATTTATGCCCGTACTTTTTTGAAAACCTTCCCATTGTGGAACCGTATTAAGTTCCAAAAAAAATAATTCACCATTGTCAATGTTTTTAATAATATCTACACCGCAAAACCCCAGATTAAAGGTAGCCGCTACCTGAGAGGCAATTTCAAATAGTTTTGATTCCAGTTTTTTGTCAGTTACCCGAACGGCTGTTCCGCCCATAGAAACATTATTAACAAAAGAATTTTCTTTTCCAATTCTCTTCATCGCCCCAATTGGCCTACCTCCTATGACCAATACTCTATAGTCGCCATTATTTTTTATAAAATTTTGAAAAACATTTTTTTTAACATCTTCTTCGCTTACTTTGTCTAAATCACTTACTTTAGAAATCAATTCAACGCCCACCCCTTTGGCGCCTAGATTCGGCTTCATTATAAATGGCATTTTTAATTCTTCCTTGGAAATATAATGTTTTAAATCCCCAATGGAAGAAAAGGTAAATGTCGGTATGGTATTTATTTTTTTTACTGAGTTTTTAACGTAAGCCTGCTGAAATTGCTTGAATATAACACCAGGATAATCAATAATGCTCCGATTAATAACTTTCTTTTTCGATTTAATCAAAATGCTCAACAAGGTTGTCCTTCCCGCCTTAGGATCAAGCGAGCTGGATCTCCATAAAATTATATCCCCCAGGGAACTAAAAATTTTAGGATCATTTAAGTCTTTGATATCTATTTTTTTTAAATTGACATTCATTTTTTTAGCTTCCTTTACAATCTGTTTATCATTCCATGAATCTGATTTTGATATATATGATATTTTCATATTTATTATCCCATTAAATCGTGGTGCCCCACACCCCATTTAGCTGGAATTTATTTACTTTCTATTTATTAACATCGATTAAGAACCTTCCCAGGTCCTTACTGCCTATAATTATAGAATATTTTAAATGCGCCCTGTCTATAATAGTGGCTCTTGAATATATAATTCTTTTGTCCATGACTATTTTTATTTTTACCATGGGCCGATAGGTTGTCCCGTGAGAAGAGTGCACGATGGCGGTTGTTTCCAAATAAGGAATGCCCTTAAAAATAGACTCTCTTTCTTTTACGGTTAAATCTTTGATATCTTCATATTTCACATTTAATTTTTCATAAGCTTCGACTGTTTTTCCAAAACCGAGACTCTTGGCTAATTCTGTATCTATGGAAGTAAAACCAGCGCCAGTGTCAATTTTGGCTTCTGCCTCCAGCTCTTTTTCGAGCCTTCCTGTCAATTTAACTTTTTCTACAATACCAATCACTCTTCGTCCGGAAATGTCTTCTACTTCCTCCTCAATTTCTCCTCCAAACAAATCCATCCCCACATTTACTCCGCGTTTGATAGTTTTTATTTTTAACCCCTCGACTCTCTCCATTCTTTCTTGGAGTCCGGCTTGATTGGCCACTTGGATAGAAAGACCGGCCCGCGCATTTACTTCCAAAAAAACCGGCCCGCGCTCTTTATCGATTGCCACATCCGCTCCCAAAAATCCCAAACCGGAAATTTCCTGGGTCTTAACCGCCAATTCTAAAATCTCTCGCCAAAAAGGAATTCTTAAACCGGAAACATTCAAACGAGAATTGGGAATGGTATCAATAATTTTAGATTTCTTGCCCTGTACGGCTGTCGTTGTTACTCCGTTAGCCAAATCGATTCCCACGCCCACCGCCCCTTGTTGTAAATTAGCTTTTCCACCTGATTCTCGGGTTGGAAGTCGAAGCATCGCCATCACGGGCACCTTATTATAGACAATTACACGAATATCCGGAATTCCCTTAAAAGAATATGGTTTAAATAATTTTAGCAAGCGCAATCTTTCTTCAAAAAAAGCAGTGTCTGGCACTCCCGAAAGAGAAAAGCTTCCGTCTAGAATATTGCGGACATGGTTTCTAAAGTCTTCAATAGTAATAATGGATCCATCAGCCTTAATCCAAGCATCGGGACGATTTTTCTTTTTTCCGTAAACCACAATGATTCCCTCTCCTCCAAAACCTTTAGTGGGTTTTAAGGCAAAGCTATTGGGTAATTTATTCCAATTAAAATTATCCAGATCTTCGGAGTTTTTAATTTTAGCTATTAACTTAGGCACAGGAATTCCGCCCTTTTTAAGAACTTTTTTACTCAACAATTTATCGTCGGCAATCCTGATAGCTTTTTTAGGATTATTGGGACGAATAAAACGGAGATTTCTTGCGTTCATCCCCAAAAGTTTATTTCTATTTTTTATAACATTAAACATAAATAAGTAATCAGTAATTAGCAACTAGTAGTTAGGCGATTAGTAACTATTTTTCGTCATTCTCCAAAAATATGCCAATTACTAAAAGCTAATAGCTATAAACTACAAGCTAAATTCACATTTTCTTTAAAACATCGCGAAATCTCCAATATTCCGTCAATCTCAAACCGGTCCATTTTCCCAAGAAGACATTAAAAGGCACAGTTAATAAAACTACCCATGGATATTCTAAAATCAAACTGGTCAAAAGTCTTGAACTAATAATTACGTAAATTATCAAAGATATAAAAAGCGTTTCGATAGCTAAAATAAAAGCAGTTTTATTGCCTTTTTCTATTTGTGCCGCTACAAATTTCTCCACAATGGTTATCATGATTAAAAGTGGAAAAATTGAAACCGCGGCCAAACCAGTTCTCTGGAAATATCCGCCCATTACCAAAATCGCCAAAATCACAAAAGCCACCACGCTTAAGGTTATAGCTACTCTGGGCAAGTAAAGCATTCTTAATTTCTTTAAAATATAACGCGTTCCCATGCCTGCCAAAATCACGCTGATAAAGATAGCGATTCCATATTTTATTCCCTTGGAGCCAGCTTCTTGCGCAATGGCATAAAAAGCAAAAGTTATAATTGAAGGAGTATAAATACCAAATGCTTTAATTCCCACCACCTGACGAAAAAAAGCCACCAAGGTCGCCACCACTGGGAGCATTAAAATTAATAAGATGCTTTCCTGTGGCACCCCCTGAGAAACAAAGTAATCAATTAAATTATTGGCATTCATATTTTTTTTCTACGCTTATAAACTTAAACTTTTTAAAAATATTTTTACTTATCTACAATTGATTATACCACCAAACACGATTTATGATAGTAACCTATATTTGGCCCATTGTCAATACAATTTCCCTACGAATTACGAAT
>DNVQ01000008.1 GCA_003507475.1 Candidatus Moraniibacteriota bacterium
ATGCTAATATGCTAAAATGATTTATGGGTTGAAGTCTGGGAGGAAGGAGGGGATGACGTCAGATCAGCATGGCCCTTTGACGCCCTGGGCGACACACGTGCTACAATGGCCGGTACAGAGGGTTGCGAAATCGCAAGATGGAGCCAATCCCAAAAAGCCGGTCCCAGTTCGGATTGGAGTCTGCAACTCGACTCCATGAAGCCGGAATCACTAGTAATCGGGAATCAGCCATGTCCCGGTGAATACGTTCCCGGATCTTGTACTCACCGCCCGTCACGTCAAGAGAGCCGGCAACACCCGAAGGTCCTGTTTCAAAGCAGGGACAACGGTGGGGCTGGTGATAGGGACGAAGTCGTAACAAGGCATCCGTAGCGGAAGCTGTGGATGGATCACCTCCTTTCTAGGGAGTATTGGTGTACATTCAGTCGCTTAAAACCGACTGGAAACAAACCTAACTAGGTCGTTTCATTCTAATTTATTAGAATGAGAACCGCTTTCTTTGATCGACTTATGGGGAACCGCAAAAGTTTGTGAACTTTTATACTACATGTCATCCTGAACTTGATTCAGGATCTATCTAAATTTATATGACACTCAATGGATGGGTGTTTTTTGATTGACTTTTCTTATATAATCTTATATAATCTTATGTAGTTAATATATAAGATAAAATTATGCCAAAAAGCACTCAATTTGAAGTTAGAATCAGCAGTCTTTCATCTGAAATATGGTCAAAAATAACCAAAATAGATGAAATGAAAGGTCATTGGACTGGGGGAGTCAATTTGAGCCCTCAGATTTTGGGCCGTCTCAAACAATCTGTTTTGGTCACTTCTGCTGGTGCGTCTACTCGTATTGAAGGGGCAAAATTAACCGATGAAGAAGTTGAAAAATTGATTCAAGGAATAAAAGTTGGAAAATGGAAAAGCCGAGATGAGCAGGAAGTAAGAGGGTATTATGAATTACTTAAGAATGTTTTTGATTCTTGGAAAGCATTAAGTCTTAGTGAAAGCTCTATAAAACATTTTCACAACGAGATGCTTAAATATGTTTCCAAAGACGAAAAGCACAAAGGTGAATATAAGAGAATGCCAAATAATGTCGTGATGAGAGATGCAAAAGGCAAGGAAATAGGAATTGTGTTTGAAACTGTTCCTCCGTACTTAACTTCTAAAAAAATGCAAGAATTAGTCGATTGGACAAAGGTTGCATTGGAAGAAAAGAAAATTCATCCGCTTTTAGCTGTGGGCAATTTTCTTGTTGAGTTTCTCAATATTCATCCGTTTCAGGATGGAAATGGGAGACTTTCCAGAATTCTAACTAACCTGTTATTGTTAAAAGAGGGGTATTTGTATATGCCTTATATTTCTCACGAAAAGTTGGTTGAAGATAATAAGAATGATTATTATATCGCTCTTCGAAGAAGCCAAAAAACATTTGGTACAGAAAACGAAAATATTTCCGATTGGCTAGATTATTTCTTAACAATTCTTATTAAACAATCTGAGATGGCAGTTGGACTTTTGGAAAGCGAACAGGTGGAAAAACTACTTTCCCCAAAACAATTAATAGTTTGGGAATATTTTCAGACTATTTCTGAGGCTGCGCCAGGAGAAATAGCTGATAAAACTAAGATTGCCAGGCCGACAGTTAATCAAGCTTTGATAAAGCTGTTGAATCTGAAAATAATTGAGAAAATAGGTTCCGGAAGAGGAACTAGATATAGAAAATTATAAAAAATGTTAACTTCATATGAAAAAATTAATATATTCAGAAATCTGTTCAAAGGCAGAGAAGATGTCTTTGCTGTTCGTTGGGAGAAACGAGATGGGTCATCTAGGGGATACACGCCAGTCTGCCTCAACGAATGGAAGCAGGAGTTGTGCAATAAATTGCAAAGAAAAAAATGCAAGGATTGCGACGATAAGATGTATGCACAATTTTCCGATTATTATGTCGAGCAACATTTACGGGGCAATAAATGTTACGGAATTTATCCATTATTAAAAGATAATACTTCATATTTTATCGTTGCTGATTTTGATGGTAAAAAATGGCAAAACGAAGTATTGAGATTTTTGAATGGTTGTCAAAAATATAATTTGCCAGCTTATTTGGAACGTTCACGCAGTGGCAACGGGGGGCATATCTGGATATTTTTCAAAGATAAATATCCTGCCTACAAAAGCAGGAATATTGCTATTCATATTTTGCGAGAGGTAAAAATAATAGATCAATTTGAAAAAGAAGATGCCTTTGACAGATTATTCCCCAATCAGGATGTGCACAGTGGTGAAGGTTTTGGCAACTTGATAGCATTGCCACTACAGGGCGAATCTAGGAATGCTGGCAATTCCATATTCTTGGATTGGAAAAATAACTTGGATGTACTCATCGACCAGTGGGAATATTTGTCCAATGTTGAGAAAGTTCCGCTGAAAAAGTTGGATGAAATTTATGACCGATTCAACAAGGAAAGTAAAACGGTAAAAAAAATTTCGAGAAATAAACTGAGGCTTGTTTTGCGTGAGCAAATATTTATCAATAAGAATAATTTACCAAAAGTAGTTGTTAATTTCCTAAAAGAAAAATTAAACTTCGCCAATTTGGAATTTATCATCAGGAAGCGAATTGGTGTGAATGTTTATGGGTTGGAGAAATATTTCAAATTGATTGAAAATCAGGGTGACGAAGTGGCTATTCCTAGAGGATTTATAAATGAATTAGTCGTTTTTCTAAATGAACAGAATATTAAATTTGAGATTATAGATGAAAGAATTAAATTAAAGCCGGTTAAATTTGAAACTAGTTGTAAACTTTTTGATTATCAAGAAGAGGCGGTAAGAGAAATAATAACTAGAGAGAACGGCCTATTGGTTTCACCTCCTGGTTCAGGAAAAACAATTATTGGAATAGATATTATTGCTAAACTCAAGCAACCAACTCTTATTTTAGTTCATAAAAAGCAAATTTTTGACCAGTGGTTGGAAAGAATTGAAGACTTTACAAATGTTTCCAAACGGGAAATTGGGCAATATGTTTCCAGCAAAAAGAAGGTCGGCAAAAAAATCACCGTGGCCATGGTGCAAACTCTCAGCAGGATGGAGAATTTGGAAGAGTTGAAGGATAAATTCGGACTGATAATCATAGATGAGTGTCATCATATGCCAGCCAAAATGTTTAGAAGCGTGGTAACTAAGCTTAATCCATTTTATCTTTATGGACTCACGGCAACACCTGAGCGAAAAAATAATGACGGAAATTTGATTCCAATTTATCTGGGAGAGATTTTGCATAAGATTGAAAATAATTTTAGGGTGAATGAAAAAGAGTTAACGCGAGATACTCCAAAGGTCATCATAAACGAGACTGATTTAGGAGTTCCGTTTAAAGTTAAGGCTGACAATTTTCAACTGCTTTCCAAAATAATCGTCTTTGATTCCAACAGAAATAGACAGATCGTTGAAGATATTAAAAAGGAAGCAAATAGTGGCAGAAAATGTTTAGTACTGACGGAGAGAAAAGAACACATAGAAGTCTTAGGTTGTTATCTGAAAAAAGAATTTGAAGTAATTGAGTTTAGCGGTGACTTAACCGAAAAGAAAAGACGAGAAAAAACAAGGCAGATTAACGATGGTAATTTTCAAATATTATTGGCAACGGGACAGCTCATCGGAGAAGGGACAGACTTTCAGAATTTAGAATCTTTATTTTTGGTATTTCCATTTGCTTTTCAGGGAAAACTAATTCAGTACATTGGCAGAATTCAAAGGGAAAATGATGGTAATAATAAAATTTATGATTACAGAGATAAAAAAGTGGAATATTTGGAAAGGTTTTTCAAAAAAAGGTTGAGGTATTATAAGAAAAATGGTTATTTATAATTTGCAAATGGAATCTTTTTTAGGAAACCAATTAGCAAAATTTTTACTTCAAATAAAGCAAAATATGGAGAAAAAATCGATCCCTCCCACAGGTCACCTCCTTTCTAGGGAGTATTGGTGTACATTCAGTCGCTTAAAACCGACTGGAAACAAACCTAACTAGGTCGTTTCATTGTAAATTTATTTACATTGAGAACCGCTTTCTTTGAATGACTTATAGGGAACCGCAAAAGATTTGATGGTCGTCTAAATTTTAATTTAGTTACGAACATCAATCCCGCATTTTGTAAAAAATTTGCGGGAGTGATAACTTTTATACTACATGTCATCCTGAACTTGATTCAGGATTTATCTAAATTTATATGACACTCAATGGATGGGTGTTTTTTAGTTTGACAAAGTATCATTTTAGGTGTATAATTTAAAGTTGTGAAATTAAAGAGCGTTACTTAATTGAAGCCAATAAAATATTCTAAGGAAGGAGAATTAAGATGAAAAAAATTTCATGGTTTGCGGCAGTAGTTGGAACAGTATCACTTATTTCAGTGACTGTATTTTCAATAATCTTTTGGTATAGCTTTGCTAAAAATTGCGAAGATTATTTGAAACTTGCAGGAGATGCTCCAAGTATTGAAAAAGCGGACAAATTTCTCGGGCAAGCCCTGTCCTATATTGAGAAGGAAAATCTTACCAGAGGAAACTCTGCTTATATATTTCATACTCCCAAAAACGATGTCGGTATTTGGTATGAACAAATCAAGGGAGCCAAAGAGACGACATTATTCCTCCTTGATAAGATTGAAAATAAGCCAGAGATTGTGTCACAGTTGGAGCAAGACAATGCGTTGATGAAAATTCGTGAAGTAGTGTTGGATAGTTCTCAAAACGGAACGAGTGTGACCTTGCCCGATGCTATTACGTGGTTTCCTTATCAATGGGGTATGTTTATCTGGTGGTGGGCGAGTATTATAGTTTCTATCGGAGGGTGGTTTTTTGTAAAAAGAGCGAGTGATGGTTACTACTAACTTTCAGTAGATTGCGATTGAGTGAGTCAGGGGAATTGTTTGTATAATTGTAAACAATTCCCTTTTAATTTAGTTACTAACATTAATTACGTAATGAAATAAATTTAGGCACCCAATGGGTACTCACTAGTAGACAAGTATATTTTTCCTATTTATGCTTGTAAAATTTTTGTATATATAATAAGCTGTTAATAGTTTTTTTGCACTGATATTGAGACATTTTTTTAGTATCAGTGGTGTTCTTTAAGGCAAAAAATAAGCTAGCGATAGTAGTTCAAACGATAATAGCTGACAAATAAGAAAAGGAGGTAAAGTGAATTTAAGTGCGATTTCAAGCATTCATCTCTTGCCGCTTTTTCCCAAGGCGGCTCCTAAAAAAGTGACTCTCGTTGACTTACTGCCGAAACCACCCAAGGATGATATCAGCAATCTTCTCTCTAATATCAAAAAGATTAACGATATCTACTTCTTGCTTAGATATGGAAAGGCAGCTTTTTTGGAAAACAGTTCGAGTCAGTCCGGTGATTTGAATTACGGAAATTATCTTCAGTTTCCTAACAGCAGAATAAAAGCGTTGGCCATGTCCATTGTTAAGCCGTCCGACTCGGATGATGTTAAAGCATTGAAGCTGTTGCGTTGGATGCAGAATGAAAAAAACATCAAATACGTTTCTGATCTTCAAAATTATCATCTGGATGAATTTTGGGCATTGCCTGTTATAACGCTAAACAAGAAGAGTGGAGATTGCGAGGATGGCAGTTTTTTTCTTGCAAGTCTTATGCTGAATGCCGGTGTTAATCCGAGTCGAGTCCGGGTTTATGGCGGTTTTGTATCCGCTGGAACAAATGCCTCCACAGGAGGGCACGCTTGGGTCGCTTATAAAAGGCAATCGGATAATAAATGGGTTGCTCTCGATTGGTGTTACTTTCCGATACCTGACCCTGTTGCTGATCGGCCGACACTTGCCAAAGATACAAAATATTTAGATGACTATTTTTATGTTACCGCCTTTGGAACAGTGGATACCACATACATGAATACTATTCGAGATATTTTGCATCCGTTTAGAGTCAATGAAAAAAGCCCACAGCAATTAGTAAGTGTTACAGACGTAGCAAAAGCGGTGCGCATAAAGATTGTTCGAGATATTATGCCTCTTTTGGCAAAACATGAAATCACGTTACAACCGGGAAGTATTGTGGATATGTTGGATACGGCGTACGTGAATACCGCTCGCGACATTCAATATCCGTTTGTAGGATATGGAGTTAACCCGCAACAGTCAGGAAGATATATAGACGTAAGAGTATAGCATGGAGTCCTTGGGATTTTTCTCACAGGGCTCTTTATTATTTTGGTTAAGCTATGATTTTGCAAAAAATTTGGGTGTAGCAATGAGGATAGTTCCGTCTGTCAGCAGGTGGGATTTTTTTGATTTTTAGTTTTTTTATTATTGCTGTGTTATAATTACAAACATAATAATTTCTTAAAAATAAAAAATGAAAAGAACAACATGGGCCATTTTTGTTTTTGTATTTTTTCTTAGCGCCATGGGAGTAGGAGCGCAAGAAAAAAATGAAAACAAATTTGATAAGCCAAGCGAGGTAAAAAATGTAAAGATTTCAAAAAAGAAAGTTCTTTCTGAAAGTGAAAGAAAATCTTTTGATGAAATTGAAAGAACCTTAAAGGGAAAACCGGTAAAACCAGCTCCCACTCCTGACTCAACAATCGGAGGAGCAACGGGAATATTGGGAAGCCCGATTCCAAGTGGTGGTCAACGATATGCTATTTTGGTCGGACTTGCGAACTACCCTGGGATTAATAATGATCTTTGTGTGACTGCGGCTAAAACAGGAAAGAATTTTCCAACCTTAGAAGATGGGTTGGCATATTATTGTAAAGATGAGGATGCATTAAACATGAGGAAGGCTTTAATTGATGAATATAGCTATATTGATTCAAATATTTTTATTTTTAGTGATGCCAATGCTAAATTTGATGCTATAAAATCTAAGATTTATGAATTATTAGCAAAAATGACTGCCAATGATGAGTTAGTTTTCTTTTTTAGTGGACATAGTTCAACCGGTGTTGCTTATGACGAAGCAGGATTGCAAATTAATAGCGATGAGCCTTTGGATGAGGCCATGTTTATTTATGATCAGGATTATAGTGAAGTTGATTATGTAAATGGCATTAGTTATGTGCCGGGAAAATCATCCTATATCTGGGATGATCAGCTTCGAGCATGGTTTGCCGATGCTCCAACGAAAAGAATTATCTTTGCTTTTGATACTTGTAGTGCCGGTGGGATGAATGATCTTGAAATGGATGGAAGAATTTTAGCTATGTCCAGCACTGAATACCAAAGTTCTTGGACTTACTACTTGGGTGGGACGCAAACCGATGTGAATGTTTTTCAAGAAAGCGAAGGATTATTTACTCATTATTTTGTAAAGAGAGCGATGACAGATGAGTTGGGAGACGGATTTAATCCACTCAATAAAAGAAGTGTTAATCCTCCAAAATATGATGGAAAGGTAGCAGTGGAAGAGGCCTTTAATTATGCTTATCCTATTGTAAAAGCTTCCCAACAACCAGTTTTGAATGATAAATTTTTTAATGATCTGTTGCTTGGTTATCAATTGAGCAACTAAAATTCATTACCTGTAAAAAACCGTCAGCAATGGCGGTTTTTTTAAAATTTAATAAAAGTGTTGCAAATATTTATTGAAATCAAACTTATTTATTATTTGACAAAAATGTATAATGGGTATATATTCATAATGTAGAGACGGTAAATATATTTTTAGAGAGGGGGTGAATATTATGCCAAGACAAAATAAAACAGGTCCGATGGGACAGGGCTCAATGACTGGTCGCAAAGGAGGTTTTTGTGAAGGAGCTTATGGTCCAGGACTAGGTGTGGGAAGAGGTTATGGCAGGGTGATGTGTGGTTGGTTTTTTCAAAAATATCAAGCTATGTCCAAAAAAGATAAGCAAGAATTGTTGAAATCAGAAATTGAAGATCTGAAGCAAGAACTCCAGATGGTAGAGGGAGAATTAAAAGAACTGGAAAGATAACTCTTTTCATTATGAATAGTCTTCCTCTTTCTTTTACTAGTAAGGAAGGAGGAGTCTGANNCAAGGAATTCCGATGCTTGAATTGGAGGAGATTTTGTTAACCAAAGAAGAGATGGAATCAATTAAGTTAAAAGATTTTGATAAAATGGAGCAAATTGAGGCGGCGCAAAAAATGAATACTTCGCAAAGTACCTTTCAGAGAATTCTAGCTTCGGCTAGAGGTAAGGTCTCTGAGGCAATAGTGAGGGGTAAGGCGTTAAAAATTGAGAAATAAAAAATAAGACACTTGTCACAAAGAAAATGTAAAACATTTGGCAGATGAATGTTTTTTTATTTTTTAAAAAATGGTAAAATTAAGGTAGAGATATTGATGATTGAATAGTTTTTATGAATATGTGATTAGCATTAAATCATGAGATCCCCGATAAGTGAATTTCTATAGCTCATGAATTCGCTAAGAAATTCTACTTTCGAGGATGACAAAACTATCGTATTTGTCAATTTTTTAATTATAAATATATGTGTGGAAGATTTTCACTCACAATGCCTCTGGAGGATGTAAAGGAGCGTTTTGAAGTGGAAATTCCTGGCAATTTATATGAGCCTCGTTATAACGCTGCCCCAGGTCAAAACATTCTTGTGATTCCGCAGGAGTCACCAAATAAAGCTGATTTTTATCGATGGGGCTTGGTGCCAAGCTGGGCCAAAGATCCCAAGATTGGAAATAAACTTATTAACGCTCGGGCGGAAACCGTGGCCCAAAAACCAGCCTTTAGAAGTGCTTTTAAAAGGCACAGATGTCTTGTGCCAGCAGATGGATTTTACGAATGGGATAAAAAAAACGGGACGCGCTTACCATATCGTTTTACTTTTAAAGATGGAAGAATTTTTGCGTTTGCCGGCATATATGATTATTGGAAGAATGAAAAAGGAGATGAACTCAGATCTTTTTCAATTATAACCACCGAGGCTAATAGGCCGGTATCGCAAGTGCATGATCGGATGCCGGTAATTTTAAATCAAGATGATGAACTTCACTGGATAAATCCCAGGCTAGAATTAGATGAAATAAAAAAAATATTAAAACCATATTCAGAAATGGAGATGGAAATGTACCAAATTTCTACGATGATTAATAGTCCGAGTAATGACAAAGCGGAAGCGTTGCAGAGGGTGGCATAAAGAAATATGATAAATATGTGAAAATTATAATGCTTAATGGATAAGTTTTTTTTATTTTTCTTGCGTAAATATCTAAAATGATCTAAGATTAAAAACTTACTGAAGAAGTTCTTAATAGTTTAATTGCTATAGGGCAGATGTTATTTCTGTATCTCAACTTATTAGGGGAGGATTAGATTATGTATTTTTTTGCTGAGGATCGTAAAAAAGAAGAGGAGGAAAGAGAAGTAAGAGTTGGATCAACTGGATCAACTGAAATATCTTTAAAAGATTTAAGGCCAGAAGAGGTGAGGGGTATTGAGGGAATGGTTAACGGTCACAGCTGGGTTACTGTAACAGATGGGCGCTTAGAGGTAATTAATAGAAAAGAGAATCTTCCTGGACCATCCGAGGATGAAGAGTTGCTTCCGTTTTGGAGTCGTCAAAAGCCGGGAAGCCATCAATTGAAATTATTTGATGTTGCTATTCCTGAATATTCTCATCCCTCCATCATCATTCGACATCTTTGCGGTTATAATTATTCTCCTGAAAAATATCGATTGCAGGCAGAGCTTTTAGAAAGTTATGGCTTTGAATGCTTGCGATCAAGAAGGGGATGTGACGGTCGCTTTAGTGAAGTATGGATCCTTCCTGCACTTTGGTTTGCTAAGGGAAAATTGAATGAGGTATTGGGAGAAACTCGCTCATATTCCGAAAAAGATATGGAGAGAGTAATTAACTTTATTTGCATGAATGTTCAATTCGGAACTTTGGATATTTCTTTCCAGAGAGCGGCTATGCCAATACCTGATTGACCAGGGAAAGAAGGGTGAAAATATGTAGAGGCTCGTAAGTTTAAAAAATTTACGAGCTCCTTTTTATTAAAATAATTATCGTGGTAAAATTAACAATAATAATTAATAATAAACCATATGAAAGGATTTCATACAAACATTGAAAAAGATACTTTGGAAAATGATAATTTTCGCAAGGTGCTTTATACTGGCAAGCACAGCCAATTAGTTTTGATGAGTTTGAAACCACGGGAAGAAATAGGGATGGAAACTCATGAAGAAAATGATCAATTTTTCCGTTTTGAAAAAGGGGAGGGGAAATGTGTTATTGACGGCAATGAATATAGCTTGGAAGATGGTTCGGTAATTGTGGTGCCGGCAGGCGCCGAGCACAATATCATCAATACTTCTGAAACTGAAGAGCTGAAACTTTACACGATTTATTCGCCCGCTCATCACAAAGATAAAATAGTGAGAGCTACAAAAAATGAAGCCGAGGAAAACGAATCTGAATTTGACGGGAAAACTACAGAATAAAAAATAAGAATATAAAATAAATAACCCATTAATTTTTTGATGGGTTATTTTATTTTAGTCGTAAAGTGTGGACTGTGTATTTGATATGTGTTTGAAAAATATATTTAATATGTATTTATATATATGAACTTTTAAAGCCCGCTTAAGACAGGCGAAATAGATTATAAGCATTAAAAAATATATCAAAGTATGTTAAAATAAAAGTAACATTAGTAAGGGAACCATTTTTTAATTATTTAATTATTAAATTTATGAAACCCTATAAAGTTCTTTTTCTGGTCCTTATTATTCATTTCTTTATTATGTATTTATTGGTGTTTGCATCGGTAAATACTTGGAGTGATATAAGATTATTTAACATGCGAAATTTTTACATGGCTTTTATTATGGTTTCTCCAATGATCATGCTTATGATTTTTTTCATGAAAGAAATGTATAAAAACGAAAGACTTAATTCTTTTTTATATTTTTCTAGCTTTATTATTTTTATTTTAGGTCTGGTGTTTATTCAGAAACAAGCTTTTGTGGGAGACAAGCAATTAGCACAGTCAATGATTCCCCATCATTCCGGTGCCATCACAATGTGCCAAGAGGCTGTTTTGACAGATAATGAATTAAGGCAATTGTGCGATGAAATTATCAAATCACAGCGAGAAGAGATTAATCAAATGAAAAAGATACTGCAAAGATTATAAAAAACTCAGAATTTGTTCCTATTTACTAAAAAAATATGGTATAATATAATATATTATATTAATAATAACAATATGGTCCCGTTTAATTTAAAATTAAATAAGGGAAACATATATCACAGCTTAGTTAGGGCTGTTTTTTTGTTATTTTAATATTTTTTTAATCATTAATTACAAAAACTATGGATAGGCAAATAAAAAAATCAAACTATGGGAGATCTGTGGTTGTCGCTTGGCTGGCTTTTATTTTTTCGGCCATAGCGATGTTTCTGGCAATCGTGGCTTTTAATCGGACACGACTTGAGCAAACTCCAACCGCAGAGAGATGGGATAATCCTCAGTATGAACAAGTTGAGGATAGCGCCACTACGCGCCTGAGAGCCAGGGCGGAGCTCGTTGCCTTGAGAGCTAGAATTAGTGCCAACTAAACAGGAGATGAAATAGCCCAAGAGGTGAGCGAAGCAAGAGAAAGGATTAGGAAGATCTATGAAGACTCGAGCAATGACGCAAGAGGAGAAGCTGGGCAAATGGATATGGATTTGCAAAATATTGAAAATACAGTTAGAGATAACACAGCCCAGGGGCTTCAAGGATTGGAAAATTTGATAAATAGATTGGAGATGAATATACGTAGAGATGAGTAGTTGGAGATAAAATTTTTAAAATAGGAATTTTACTAGATAAAGTAAATTGCCAATTACTTTTTCTTTTAAAGTAAGTTTTTTATGATTTATCTCATCGAAGCTTTTGGCTCGAGACAGACTTTCGTCTAAGTGCATTTGGATAAGTTTTTTGATTTCCAAATCATTGCCAGCAAGCATTATTTCAAATTGAGTAAACATACTGCGGTAATCCAGATTGGCAGAGCCTAGCATCCATTCTTTTTTGTCTATTAAAAATAACTTTGAATGAAGCATACTGGGATAAAAGTAAATTTGAATGCCTATTTTTCTGATTCTTCTTACAAATTTTTTATTCAGATATTGCATAACACCAACATCTGAGATGGTAGGAAGGATGATTTTTATTTTTACCCCTCTATTTAGAGCATTTTTAAAGTAGCGGTAAATTTTTTTATCAAAAACCACATAGGGATTTTCAATAATGATTTCTTTTTCAGCTTTTGAGATGAGTTTTAAAAAATGTTCCCTTATTGGATTTTTTACAAAAGGTGCACTTCTCAATATTTTGATTCCGTCTCTGTTTTGAATTCTGGTACATTTTGCGTTATCCATGGTTAATGTATTGGAAATCAAAAATTGTTCAATAAATATTTTTGAAAGTACTTCATTTAATTTTTTATCCTCTATGCGTAAATTAAATTCCCGCCAATCGGAAGTTTCTTGATCAAGGTTGGAGGAGCCAATGTAAGCTATTTCATCATCAATTAAGGCTAATTTGCGATGATTGCGGTTATTGAGTTTGGCTAAGTGAAAAGGAATCAGCAGCAGTCGTCGGAAAAAATTTACTGTTCCTCCGGCCAAAATAAGATTTATAAAATTAAACTCAGAAATAGCTACGCTTCCGATGGCATCCATGAGTAATTTAACCTCTACTCCTTGGTTGGCTTTTTCAATTAGAATTTCTTTGATTTTTCCTCCCAATTCATCCTCTCGGTATATATAAGTCTCCAAGTAAATCTTCTTTTTTGCCAGCGTTAAATCTTTTAGTAAACTAGCGTAAAAATCAGAGTTTAAACTAAAAGATTTAAATTTCATATTTTTAATAAACTTAAAAGCAGTTATATTCTATATCTTAATTAGATAATTATTAGTAATAAATGTCAAATTTAAGAAGACTTTTCATTTTTGCAAAGTATTGCATTTTTAGGAAATAGTATTAGAATAGGAAAGGTTTGCAAAAACTAATTTTCAACCAAGAAGTTAATTTATTTAAAGCAAAGAGTGCTTTTTTTTATTTTTTAAAAAACACTTTTAAGTAAAATTATGAGTATAAAGATGAAGTTATTCAAAAATCATTTTATTGCATTGATGAGTTTGGGAATTGTTTTTTTGTTTTCTTCCAATTCATTTTTTATCAAAGAGTTTTTTGAAAAAAATTCAGAGCATGAACTGATTGAAATATTTTTTGTGATTGCTTTTCTTTTCATATTAAGTTTTATTATATTTTATGTCTCTCATGTAATTAAATTGCCTTCTTTTGTTTTTGCCATCTTTTTTGGGATTGCAGCACATGACATCCTTTTGCCCATAACTGAAAATAAGGAGGTTTTGGGAGTAATTGTGGGCCTGGGAGCGACATTGATTCTTTTCGGGGGAGGAATTGAAACTCCTTTTGCTAATTTTAAAAAACTGATTTTTAAGATTTTCTCTCTATCTTTTGTTGGTCTGTTTACCACCGCCTTCTTGTTTTCTTGGACTGTTTATGGAGTTTCCTTGCTGTTTGGTCATCCTGTTTCTATTTTGACAGCGGTGCTTTTGGGCGCAGTATTGTCTTCGACTGATCCGGCAGCAATTATTCCTATTCTTAAAAATCTGCGTTTCAAAAATCGCACCACTAAAGATATAATTGTTTCAGAAAGTGCCGTGACCGATGTTACGGGAACTTTGTTAACGGTAGTTTTTATCTCAATGGTCGTGGCAGGAGTAAGCCTGGATTCACTAAACGGATGGTATGGGGAGGTTTTTTCTGTTCATAGTGGAATAATTCTTTTTAAACAACTTTTCTTTGGGGTGATTTTTGGATTTATCGGGTATATGCTTTTGGAGGGATTGATTAAGTTTAAAAAAAGATATAGTCATGAATCCGAGGCTGATTCTGCTTTTTTTCTTTTCGTGCCAATCGTGATTTTTACAATGGCTATTTCTTTTGGAGGAAGCGGTTATTTGGCAGCTTTTATTGGAGGATTGCTCTTTAGTTTAACCGAACATCTGTATGAAACTGAAAGATTTTTTAATAATGTGATAGATGGTTTTCTTAAGCCGATTATATTTATTTTGCTTGGTTCCATTATTGATGTGCAGTCATTGATTATGTATGCTCCTCTTGGAATTATTGCTTCATTGATTTTTATGCTGGCCATTCGACCGATTAGCGTCTTCATATCTTTAACTCCTTTTTATTTTTTTGGAAAAGAAAAAATGACCTGGAAGGAAATGTGGTTTATTTCAGCTGTAAGAGAAACTGGCGCAATTCCCGCAGTTTTGATGGTAACCATCGCCAGTTTGGGGATTTCCCAAATAGACGGATTGATTGAAGTAGGTATGTGGGTTATTTTAATGACTTTGATAATAGAGCCTTTACTTTTGCCATATATTGCTAAATATCTAAAAATTGCCGAACCTATATCAGATAAAAAAAGAATGGATCTAAATGGCAAACCGGTGGCGGTTTTGGTGACGCGGGGAAAATCTTTTATTGAACGTCTTCCTTTTGTGACAGAGTGGGTAACGTTGCATGGCGTTAAAAAAGTGGCCATTCTTTTGTGTCTGGAAAATAATTATTCTTTGAAATTAGCCAAAGAAACCCAAGAATTAGCCCAAAAAGAATTTGAGAGATTGAATGGTATCCAGATGGAAAAAGATCTGCCTGAAATAGAATTTTCTTTTTTGAGCCGTAAAGGATTTTTGCATGAAAATATCGAGAGAATTTCCAAGGAAAACAAGAATGTAACAGTTATTTTTGTGGGTAAAAAAATGCTCGATTATCGATTGAATGAGATAAAAAATATAACTGTGCCTTTTTATTTTGTGGACTAGATGTCGGTTGATTAGTTAAATTATTTTTGCTTCGATATCTTTTTTGTTCTTTTTTATTGGCTTTATATTTTAAGGTTATGTATAATAAAAATAATTAATTTCTATTTCATTAAATATCATGAAAGAAGAAAAAGTCTTAATTGATGCAGTACTTTGTTTTTTAGTTAAAGATAATCAGGTTCTTTTGGCGCGCAAGGCAAAAAAAATTGGCGCAGGATGCTGGAGCGGGTACGGAGGGGGGATTGATGATGGTGAAACAGAGATTCAGTCTATGATAAGAGAATTGAAAGAAGAAAGCGGGATAATTGCCAAAGAAGAATCTTTGGAAAAAGTAGCAATTATTGATTTTCATAACACCAAAAGTGACGGTGAAAAATTTATTTGCAAAGTGCATATTTATTTAGTTAATAACTGGATAGGTGAGCCCAGGGAAACCGAAGAAATGCTAACGCCAACATGGTTTGATGTGGCGAAACTTCCTTTCGGGGAAATGATGCCTTCGGACAAAGATTGGTTGCCACAATTGCTTTGTGGAAAAAAAATGATTGCAAGTGCTTATTTGGGGCCCTTTCAAGAGACATTGTTGGCCAAAACTGAGATTATATATGTGGAAAATTTTGATTAATAAAATTGTTGTTTTTTAATATTATGCAAAACAATCATCTGTGGATTTTTAATAAAATTTAGATTAACTTTTTTATTTTAAGAAAATATTTTTATAATATTGCGATTAATTTTAACATAGGAAATGCTGGGAATAGCATTTTCATTTTTTTTAAATTGAGTGCCTTCTTGACGCTTGGCGTTATTATAGTTTTTTAAATAACCAAGGGCCATTAAGGTGGCAACTATCAGAAATATAATGATTAGAAATGAGATTTTATTTATGGACATGTTTTTTTAATTTATCTTAATTAAATAAAAAAACCGCTAATAAATTAGGGTTTTCATTTCTTTATAATTCTTTTTCTTTGCAAGGGCGATTTGGTTAATATTTTTTCCTCTTCTTTATTCTTGTAGATTCTTTCCGGAGTTGATTTTTTTTCTTTTTCCCAGATTTTTAAGATTTCAAGGGGGCTGTGTTTGGTATATTCTCCATAAAATTTATTTTTTATTTTATCTCGGGTTTCTTTTTTTAGTTTTCCATAAATTCTATGCATGGTTTGCTTTGGAGAAAAGAGATAAATCTCGTCTATTTTTCCGTTAAAAGATAAATCGTAGGCCTTATCTCTGATGGATTTATAAAATTTAAGTTTAAGGTCTTCTCGGTATTTCCCATAATGAGACATCGCACCAGCTTTCTCGGGTCCTGGGTTTGAATGCACATAGGCTTGCTTTTCTTTTCCTTCTTCTCTCATCGAAAACTTTAAGCCTAGCTTGTCTTTAATGGTGCCTTTATGAGCTATTAAAAACCTTCCTTCATAATCGCCAGTAATTATGAAAAGAACTGATTTTTCTTCGAATTGATTAATAGGAGTTGGAATTTTCATATCCTTCATCCTTATTAATTATTGATACTTTAATTCTATATTAAAACAGAATTTTTTTCAAACTTAGCTATTTGTTATTTTTTTAAAAATGATATAATACTATAAAGATTTCCTTTTTTATTTATCTAATTAATTAAGCTAATAAAATAATATGGAGCAAAAAATAAAACCAATGTATTTGTTTGTTATTTCATTTTTTTTACTTGCAGGTTTTGCCTCAATGGCAGCTATAGCCAAGAATGATAATGATAAAAATGGTAGCGATAAGAGCAATAAAGCGGGAAAAACTTCTCAGAGCGAAGAGGCAGGGGGTGATAAAGTAATTAATCTTAAGGACTATAAAAAAGCAGATGTGACCAAGGGTGAAACTAATGCAAAAGTGCATAAGGAAAAAACTACTGAAGTTATTGAGAATTTAGAAAAAATACAAGTTCAGAAAGAAATTGTGGAAGCAGAAGATGCAACTCGAGTTGAGGTAAAAAATAAAGCTAAAAAGCAAATAGCGGAAGTGATGGTTGAGCAGGAATCTTCGCAGGAAGAAGTTTCTACTGCGATTGAAGAAGTTGAAAATAATGGAAACTTAAGAAAGTTCATTTTCGGTCCTGATTATAAAAATTTAGGTCAATTAAGAAGCGAGCTGGTGCAAAATAGAAATCAAATCAGAAAACTTACTCAAGCTATCGAGACTTTAAAAATAAATGG
>DNVQ01000005.1 GCA_003507475.1 Candidatus Moraniibacteriota bacterium
AGAAAACAAAAACATTTTTTCCGCTCATCATTAGTATTCCTAAAATTATCAAAATAATTCCTCCAATCAAAAGGGCTAAATTAGAATATTTAGCTCCAAATTGATAGAACTTTCGATAACCGAAAATCGCCAAGCCAAAAACTATAAAATCATCAACCATATAAAATAAAGTATAAACTCCCGTATACCACTGTTGAGTCCAAAAATTTAAATTATTTATTTCCAATATTTTTGTAAAAGATTGCGCCAGTCCCACTGAGCAAGCAAATTCAACGATGTTAACTGAAAAAGCCAAACCGATAATCATAAAAGCACCCAAAATATTCAAAGGTTTTGTAGCGATATCCTTTATCCGAGTAGTCGTTTTTCTTTGGTGTTCGAGACTGGTCACATCGCAGACCAATTGTCCCTTGTTTTTCTTAAACTTATATAAGAAATAAATCCCTCCACTCAAGCTTAAAAGTCCCACTAGCGGTAGCATCAGCCAATCTAATTTTATAAAATCCCATGTTTGATACCAAACATTTAAAATAAAGAAATACATTATTGATTCGGCAATGATAAATAAGCCCGCTACAATAATCATTTTAAGTTGACTTCCTACCTGCGAAAGCGCGATTAAAAAAGCAACCAAAACCCACATCGCACAAGGATTAAATCCGTCAATAAACCCCAAAAGAGCCGCTAGGGAAAAAAGTGAAAAATCTTTAGTTTCGATTACGCCGATAAATGGCACTTTTACTTTTTCTAAAGTATCTTTTTTTATCTCATCTTGCGTACAAGCCTCTTGGCCACTTAGCTTACATACTCCAGCCGTATCATCATTATTGACGCTAGATTTTTCTTTTAAATAAGACTCTACGTTGTTATGAGTGCCTTCAGCAAGGCTGACTATTTTTCTACCCATCAAATCAGGACTATCAAATCCNNTCTTCTTTAGCGCAAGCACTGCAACCTTCACGTACAAAAACAAAGATGTGCTTAGCGGTGCTTATTTCTTGCGCTTCTGCGTTTTGTGATATCAAGCCAAAAAAACCGCTACTTATTCCAAAAAAAGCCAATACCAAAAAATACCATGATATTTTATTTATTAAAATATTTGTTTTAAACATTTTTTATTATAATACAAAAATTACATCTCCGTCATTCCGATATTAATTAAAAATCAATTTATCAGAAAGAACCTTCTTAATTATTATACAAAATAAAAAAGTCTTTGTACACAGTTAAAACACCTTAAATACAACTCCATGCATTGTTAATAAAAACGACTAAAGATTCAAAAAACCCTTATTTTACAGTATATGCTTTCACATTACTTTTTCGGCCAGTTTTTGTGTCTATAGCATACCAATTATACTTCCCTACGGATTTATTTACTTTGTAAAAAACAGAAAATTTTCCATCAGCAGAAGTCTTTACTTTCATAGGTGGATAATATCCTCCCCCAGCTTTGGAAAAATAAAGCAAAACGTCTGCATTTTTAGAGAAACGTTTCCCATTTTGGACAAGAATTTGTCCTCTAGAAATACTTGATTGAGAATTGGTAATTTTCCTTTTTTCCTTCTTCTCTTCTTTATCGGAATCTTTTTCTTTTACAGAGAAAGATATTTTGTAATCAATAGCGTTCTTGTCTCCCTTGCTATTTTTGCAACGTACATAATAAGCATAATTTTTATCATCTTTTATTCCCCCTATAGTTGATAGGTGATTAGTCTCCCCCGTGGTTGCAAAAGTATTGGATATTAAATCATATTCAGCATTAGAATCACTTGAAAATTTACAAGTGGAATTTTCATTCGTTTTCACTGATAAATTAACAGATTTAGTGCTAGAAGAAAGCCTTCCAGAGGGAGAGCCATCTGATATGACGGGCGCATTTGAATTGTCAGTCGTTTCATTTTCCTCTTCCTTTTCTTCATCCGCCCCGTCATCTTCTCCCTCCCCATCACTCTCCTCATCAATTGTAATAATAATATTACTACTTAAACTTGCAGAAACATTGCCAATAGCATCCTTCGCCCAAGCATATAGAGTTTTATTTCCCGCTGAAGAAAAAGTATATTCTTCTGGAGCAGCCGCAGTCCAACCAGAGTCACTAGCCAATGGAACTGTGGAAGTTTCTGTTAATTTGTATCCAGTTACGCCCATAGAATCCGTGGCGGTAAAGGTGATAACGGGAATAGTCAAATAAGAAGATGAAGATGGAATGACAAATTCTGTAACCACGGGGGCCTCCATATCTTCAGAAACTGCTGTTACCGTCACTTGAGATTGAGTTCTGGTTGCGACGACATATTCTCCATGAGCAGAAGCATTTGAAGTAATCGCAAAAGAAACTATCGAATCAGAGGATGCTGATAGGGTTGTAAAAATAAAAGTGGCTATATCGGAGGTATCTGTAATGTANNTAATATTAAAAGCGCTTGATCTTGTGATGCTTTCCAGTCTCAGTACATCGGGATCAAAATTTACATCTAGCTCTACTCCGCCAACCTCATTAGTGCCAGGATCCAACTGTGCAATTAAAGTAATTGTTTGGCCAACATTAGCCGACACGCTAGACTGATTAAACGAAAGTTCTGCATCAGTGGCAAAACCTATCTGCGCAAACCCCATTAGAATAATAAAAATTATCATTGATATTGCTTCAATCATTTTTCTAATCATATTTTTATTATTAAAAAATTAAAAGGACTCGCCATATTCGGCGGCCAAAATAGTAAAATCATTCATATTTACCACACAGTCTCGGTTTATATCAGCCTTATTGGTGGTAGCTGTGCCACAAAAAGAAGATTTTCCATAATCAGAAGCCAGTAATGTAAAATCATTCATATTTACCTTATGATCAGGGGTATTGTTTATATCTCCTCTATAAGTAATAAGCTTGGAAATTTCACCCGGAGAAACTGAACATCCGCTTTCATTCCCTGAATCATCAATGGCTGTTACTTGGAAATAATAATTTTGTCCTGGGGTAAGATTATCAAACCAATAACCAGCATTGGCGTTATCAGCAATAACAATAGAATTATCGTAACCAACAGGGCAAGTTCCTGCGTGAGAGGAGGTACCGTAATAAATTTTATAACCATTTAAATCATCCTCCGTGTTAGAATTCCACTTTAACATGGCAGAGCCCGCCTCCGCTTTTAAAGAACCCGCCAGAAAAGATAAAAAACTCAATGCTACCAAAATTGCAAATTTTGAAGTTTTCATATTTTTTAATTTCGCCTCCTAGCTATTAGTTAATTATTAAATTCTTTTATTTAATAAATTCTAAAACAGAGATAATAGCTTCCTCCTTATTTCCCTACATTTTAACTTTTAAGAAAATGCCAAAGTTAGATTAAGTATTAGAAAAAATAACTACAACAACAAAAGTATTTTTATGGAGCAATTATAGCACATTTATTATTTATTGCAATACTTAGCCTATTAACTAAAAATAGGAATCGAACACTTTGATCCATTTTTTAAATCACCTCAAGTCCTGTTGGAGCGCCAGGAGGAGTTGCATCAATTGATGAGGTGCTGCCACATAGGGCTTTTATTGCTGTCCAATTACTCTCAACTTGACCACTGCCATAAGCTATTCCAATATGATTTCCTTCCAAAGCAGTAAATCTACCCACTTTAGTATATGGAGGATTTGGATTTTTTATGCAGTCAGAGTCGACATCTTCTGGATTTATTGGCCCCCATGTCGTTCCATAATATAGACAACCAGTATTCCTATACGGGTCACAGGTAGTTAAATTTTCTCGTGAGTCTGGAGTAGTACAGGGATCATTGGCTGTCACTAGTCCAAAATCAACAATCCTATTAACATAGATGACTAAATTTTCATAATTAACAATTTCTCTAATCTTTGGCATTAGACACATGGCGGCCATGAAAGATTTTTGAACTCCCAAAGAACTTCCCATATAATTTGAACCCGGCCTATTAGGCGGTCCATCTATGTAGCCATGTGGATCTAATTGTGTTTTTTTTCCGATACCAGTATTGCATATCCCAGTCGCTCCGTCATAGCATTGTGATTTCAGTAGGCTTCCCCAATACGCTCCTAGATAATAACTTCCTGCATAATTAGTGAAATCTCCCCATACCGGAGTAGTTTTACCCTGATGAATTTGCCCTAATTCGTGAGGACCTCTATCATCTTTAACACTATTTACATTTGGACCCACTGTTTTTAATAAATTTGCCTCTGTTGCATCCGTTCGCAAAGAGGCCATAAATACCGCTGGCAAAAATTTACCTGGTGACTGAGTGGCACCCTGACCCCAGTAACGTATTACCCCCGGTGGAGCATCATTCATACTATGATATAAATCTAATCCATAAGATAGCATAGCAGCCAAGGCCGGTTTTTTTTCATCAAGAGTATTATCGTCTGAGAACAAATTCATCATACTATTGTTCCAAGAAGCTGTGGTGCCAGCACCATAATCATCAACTAAAATATGAGCCCTAAAAGCTCGACCACCCTCGGAATAACCTGTGCCAGAAACATCTTTTATTCCGAATATTTCGGTGTTATGCGACCATCTTTGACGGATTATTTCAAAACCGGCGGTATTTGTACCAGTAAGAAAATCTTTAGCAGGCAGTCTGGTAAAGTCAAAATCATCAAAATTCAAAAGTTCCTTGGTTTCTCCAGTTATATTTGGCCTAAGTGTTTCAGAGCCAGCTAAAGCTGGCACGGATGACAACACAGTAAGAACATTATAAGAATCAGCGCAGGAACCTATTATTGCAGAGGTCCCACAATTTCCCTCTGATATCTCATTGCGTTTTATCCCAGCCAAAATAGAAGTAATACCTGAATATGTTTGCGGTAAATTAGGAATAATATTTTCAGCTGCATTGTAATTGCCGTAAATTTTTGTTCCGCCAAATAATCCCATAGACTCTAATTTAGGATTGACATCCGCGCTTACATCTCCATTGCTGGCAAGTCCGGTCAGTGTAATGTTGCCTTGTCCCGAAGCTGGAGCAATCCAATAATCACCATTGGCAAATTGACCGCATTTAGCGTCTTCTCCTCCCGAATTAAATGACCAGTTGTAGATTGAATTTACGGCAGTTCCTCCATTAGGTGTGCCAGCTGTAACAGTTATAGAAATTGATTGGCCGGTACAAGGGTTGGCTGCATTGATTGATCCGCAATCACAAGCAGCTTCAGCAACAGAAGCAATAGCAAGCAATCCTACAAAGATTAAAATTATGTTTTTTAGCATGTTACTATTTTACTTATAAAATTGAACAATCTTATTTTTTATTAAAGGTGTTACTTATTGTGTACTAGAGGCACCGCTTGCATTATGGAGAGCTTTGCATAACATCCCTAGATTGCCTAAATGTTTTTTAATTATTTTAATATTAAATTTTTGGCCTGGAGTAAGCTTATAATCTTATTTTTATTTTGCAAATCAATTATTTTCAGTATCCCATTTTCCCCACTTTCATCATTTTTCTCATCAGCCATGTCCATATTTGGATTATCAATAAAAATAGCATAACGTCCGCTAAGCGAAAGTTTAATGTGGTCACTATTCCAATAGGTATCCCCTTCCCCCTCGGAAACATCGGTAAATATTTTTCTTAAATCACCTTTTTTTAGATTAAATTGGAATATATTTCTCGTGCTCCCAATTAAAATAATATCTTCGTCGACACTCCAAGCAATAGAATTTATTCCATCATAAATTAAATCTTCGTCCCTATTTATAACTTGAGATATATCATAAGATTTAATAGGCTTGTTTAAATCCATGATATCATATAAAAACAACTCCCATTTGTCACCAATTTTCTCATTAGCGATATCATTTTGTTTTATAGCTATTACCTTATCTAAAGATTTATTGAGTGCGCCATTGGGAAAATTTAAATTGGCTTCTGTGTTTTTATTGCAAATTTCAGTATCAATATTGCAAGCGTATAGCGTTCCATTATTTACACTATTTGTCACTAATCCCAATACTATATTTTTTTTAGAATTCCAACCTAGCCATAAAACTGAACGAGATATTATGTTAAGATTATTTATTTTATATTTATTAAAAAATAAGCTTTCTTGCTGGCATTCTTTTTTTGATATGTTGCAGATGAATTCTTTTTGCTTACTTTCTTTTTCTTTAGAACCAATAAAAGAAACTAGCGCTATTTTATTTTTATCCTCAGAATAAATCAGAGAATAATTATTGTAAAATTCCCTGTTTCCTTTTTTATCAGGTAACCCTTGGAAACTGCTAAAATCATTTCTTTCTAAAAAATTAGCTTGAGAAATAGCCCCTGATGGAAGGTGAATATTTTGATAAATATCTCCTGTTTGAACTAATATTTTTTCTTCTGCGTTTTTTTGATATTTTGTAATCTTATTAATTCTCCAAAAAACCAAAATACCTACTAGAATAAGTGTCGGTAATATTAATTTTAAAAAAGTTTTTTTATTACAAGTCATTATTTTATAGTATAGCTACGGATTTTGCTTTTTTTGCCGGTTTTTGTGTCAACTACATACCAACTATATTTTCCAGCTGGCTTATTTACTCGATAATAAATTACAAATTTTCCGCTAGATGAAGTTCTTACCTTGAGGGGAGCATAATAACTGCCATTGGCCTTTGTAAAATAAAGCAATACATCTGCCTTTTTTGAAAAACCGCTGCCTCTTTGTATAAGCGTTTCCCCTTTATATAATTTGGTTTTTGAATTGGATATTTTTCTCTTGGGCTTTTTTTTATCATCAGAAGAGCTTTCTTTTTCAATGGAAAAAGAGATTTGGTAATCACCCTCATTGACATTACTATCACTGTTTTTGCATTTTACATAATATTTATAGTCTTTGCCATCATCCACACCATTGATTGGGTGGTAGTGGGTAGTTTCGCCAGTGGTGCTAAAAGTAGCGCTCATATTATCGTAAAGAGTGTTACTATTTGAAGAAAATTTACAGATAGCATTTTCATTGGTAATAACGGAGAGGTTTACAGAATTTGTCTTAGAAGAAAGTTTTCCGACAGGAATTCCATTGGTAATCATCGGAGATGTGATGTTGTTTATTATAATTGTTACATTATCACTTAAATTATCGGAAATATTTCCTTCCGCATCTTTCGCCCAGGCGTAGAGAGTTTTTTCTCCAGCTGACGAGCAAGTGTAATTGATAGGAGCATTACTACTCCATTCAGATGCTCCTGCTGATGGGGCAAAAGATGATTCAGTTACCATATATCCCGTTACACCAATTATATCAGTAGCAGTAAAGGTAACTATAGGAATGATAAGCGTTTCATAAATAACAGAAGATATATTAAAAGTTGTTACTAATGGAGATGTCGTATCTGCAAGCGTAACAGTTATGCTAGCATTTAAGCTTTCAGAAACATTTCCATCAGCATCTTTTGCCCAAGCATAAAGCGTTTTTATTCCATCTGAAGAAAAAGTGTAATTGGACGGAGCATTCACAGACCATCCACTAGCCCCATCAGAAGGAGTGGTTGCGGATTCAGTTAGTAAATATCCTGCAACAGCGACATTGTCGGTAGCATTAAATGTTGTAATTGGCACTACTAATGTAGTAGCCGTAGATGGAATAGTAAGGTTTGATATAATTGGAGCAGTAACATCTATCCCGCTGGATGCGATGGTAATTTGAGAATCTATTCTTGTAGCTACAACATATTCCCCATGAGCAGAAGCGTTGGAAGTTTCCGTAAAAGAAATTAAAGAGTTAGATGCAGTTGATAAAGTTGTGAAAACAAAAGTAGCTACATCAGCATTTGTTGTAATGTAGGTGGCGGGATTAGTCAATAGCCCGGCATCAATTAAGCCTGTTCCGGCAGTATTGTTAATTGTTGGTCCGCTTAGAGTTGTATTAAAATTACCTGATCGAGTGATACTCTCTAAATGCAATACAGCTGGATCAAAATCTATATACAATTCAACTCCCCCGACTTCATTAGTGCCAGGATTTATCCTAGCGATAAAATTTACAGTTTGACCAACAGTAGTTGAAACGCTGGATTGATCAAATACAAGGGTGGCGTTTGTGGCGGCGCTAGCTTTGTTGATATTTGCAACAAAAATTGCTGATAAAACAAAAATGCTAATTAATAATTTATTAATTATTCGTTCAGCCATATTATTGTTTCTTTGTTAAAAATAAATTAAAAAGACTGCCCATAATTATCAGCCAATAACGTAAAGTCGTTTATATTTACCACACAATCCCTGTTTATATCAGCCTTATTGGTAGTAGCTGTACCACAAAAAGAAGATTTTCCATAATCAGAAGCCAGTAGTGTAAAATCATTCATATTTACGCTATGATCCGGATTGGTATTTATATCTCCCCTGTAAGTAATAAGTTTGGAAACTTCACCCGGAGAAACTGAACATCCGCTTTCATTGCCAGAATCATCAATGGCTGTTAATTGAAAATAATAATTTTGTCCTGGAGTAAGATTATCAAACCAATAGCCAGTATTAGCGTTATCAGTAACAACAACAGAATTATCATAACCGCTAGGACAAGTTCCCGCATGAGAGGAGGTGCCGTAATAAATTTTATAACCATCCAAATCGTCCTCAGTATTAGAATTCCATTTTAACATGGCTGAGCCTGCTTCTGTTTTTAAAGAACCCGCCAAAAAAGATAAAAAAATTAATATTACTAAAATTGCAAATTTTGAAGTTTTCATATTTTTAAATTTCGCTTCCTAATCATTGGTTAGCTATTAAATGTTTTTGATTTAATAAATTCTAAAACAGAGATATTCACCTCCTTCTTGTTTACCTACATTTTAACTTTTAAGAAAATGCTAAAATTAAATAAAGCATTAGAGAAAATAACTACACTCGTAAAAGTATCTTAATAAAACAATCATAACACGCATCGTTTTTATTGCAAAGCTTTCTTAAATATTATTAATTTAATTTTTTAATAAAAAATTTGCAAAAACAAAAACGCTTCAATTTACCAGTCTTAACCGGCAAACGAAGCGCTTTTCTAAAAAAACTATTTAAATAAATTTATATAGCATTAATTCATCATTCGATATCCATTTTCTTGTTTATTATTTCCATTATTTTGATATTTTCCTGTGCCATGGCAATTACCAGATCCAAGACCCAACTCAGTTCTTATATTTCTCGCTTCTTCATATTTTCCATCCTCCCCAAGACGATGAGCCTCGGCGAATCTGGCAAAGTTATCTTTATTTATAACATTAGTTACCCCTCTATTTCCCATTAAAGATTTCCACAATTCATAATCATTTGTTTCAAATGCTTTTTCCATCAAGACATGTCTTTCGGGTGAATAATTAGGACCTCTTTGAGCAAAATCTCCCCTAAAGGCGCTTGCTCCAGAAACGGCCCCCAGAGATAGCGCAAACATTAACATTCCTAAAATAATCATTTTTACCTTATTTTTTTCCATAATTTTTTATTTTATACTTAATTATCTTGTTAAAACAAGGAATGGCCAATTCCAACATTATTTATTACGCAGCTATTTTAAAATTTCTTTCATTGTTTATAAAAACCACTAGTGTTATTCTAGCGGCTTTTATATTGTATATTAAATTATAATTAAAAAAATATTATTTTAAGACAATATTTTTTAATTACAATAATTCATCATGCGTCCGTCAGAAACAATTCCCCCTGTTTTATTTTCATTTAAGGCCTGATTGCATTCCTCGGTGTTATTATTTTTTTTGCATAAACTGCATCCGCATCCCCATGGCCTAATCTCTCGAGCATTAAAAACGTTTTTTATTTCGTTTATTCCACCGATAACTTTCACTCTCTCGCCCACTTTCATATTCACTCCTCTTTTTAAATTTGCTTCATTGCCCATAACATTCCATTTTTTGTCCTCTAGATCAATCAAATAAAAATTATGCCCATCTCCCATTTTAATGATTTTTCCAGCTATTAACCCTTTTTCAGGATTAGACCAGAAACTCACTTTATGCATTTCAGTGTTTTTATAATAAGGAATTTTTTGCCCAAAAGCCTTGTCTATTTTTTCGCTAATTCCAATTGCAAAAATAGTCCAACCCAAAATAAACACAATAAAAATGCTCACAAAAATCAAAATATAACGATTTAAAAGATATCCTTTGCGCGTATGTTTATAATTTAAATACGCCAAAAATGAACACAGGCTCAAAATAATTATCCAAAAATAAGGCATTAGAATAAAAAGATAAGTCCAAAAGCTTTTTTGCAGATACCAATAAATATCCCAATCATTATCATTAACAATAAAGATTATTACTCCCATAGCCAATGCTCCAATCAATATCGCAAATCCGCACAATACCCAAATTAAGTAATCCTTTATTAAAAATATCCATTTTGATTGTGGTTTGATATTTTTTTCTGCTATTTTTTTTAATATTTGATTAGCTTTGTTGTTCATAAATTTTATCAATTTTTAAACTATATTTTTTCATTCTTCATTATCTCATCTTTCAATTTCTTTTTAGCTCTATTTATTAAAGTTGCGATTGTTCCCAATGGCTTTTTTAAAATGTCTGAAATTTCTTTATAATCCTTATCTTCTAAAAATTTTAGCACCAGTACTTCTTTATATTTCTCATCAAGCTTTTCCAGAGATTTTCTCAGTTCCTGAGCAGTATGTTTATTTTCCAGTTCTAGTACTATATTTTCACCGCTCGCAATAAAATCAAAAAGATTATCTTCTTCGTCGGTCGGAATAGCTCGTGGTCTAACTTTAATTTTTCTCCAAGCGCTTATAGTTTTGTTGTGAGCTATTCTATAAATCCAAGAAGAAAACTTTAAGCTATTATCAAACTCATTCAGGTTTTTATAGACACTAATAAAAACGTCTTGCAAAATATCTTCTGCATCTTCTCTGGGGAAAGAGGATATTCTTAAAATATAATACAGAATAACCTTTTCATAACGGGAAATTATACAATAAAAATATTTTTGATTTTCCAAAGATAATTTCACCAACTCATTATCGCTCCTATCTACACAATCCTCTACATTTAGCATATTTTGTTCATGAGTAAATTTATTCTTCAATTTCGTTAATTATTACGTTTTAATTATTTTTTTCTTTCAAATTCTTCTCTATCTCTGCGAGTAATTTGGGTACTCTCAAATTGCGTGGCAGTCCAGAAGATTAAAATTTGGATATTTATATACTCCTGGATTGCCACGTCAGGAGTACCTTCCTCGCAAAGACAGACCTAATTTTTGTAATGAGAAATCAATGAAGAGCTATTTTTATTCTATGGTGGGCGTATCTGGACTTGAACCAGAGACCCCTCGCATGTCATGCGAGTGCTCTAACCAACTGAGCTATACACCCTTTACTCCTTCGGAGAATAACCAATTTACAATTTTCAATAACCAAACAATATTCAATAATCAATTTTTTAATTAACACTCCTATTGATAAATTCTAACTTTTAAATCAAAAATGGTCAAATTTTATCTTTTTCCTTCAACTTCCGCCCAAAATGTTTTAAAAAATTCCACCATGAATCTATCTCTTTCTTTTGCCATCTTTTTTCCTGCTTTAGTAATAATTTTATTTTTTAAATGTTTCAATTTAATTTCGTATTCTAATGGTGCAGTGTCTTTATCTGTATAAGCATATTTATCAAATTTTTCATCAGCATGTTGCTTTTCTTGACCTGTATAAAGACGATTAGCGCTTGATGAACCTGCAAATAAAAAAATTCTACCAATGCCAATCGCCCCCATTGTATCTAACTTATCTGCATCAAAAACAATTTTAGCCTCTAAAGTTCTAGGGACAAGGTTGTTTCTGCTGCGGTGAGCTTCTACACAATGGAGTATATTTTCTTTCTCCTCATTGCTAATATTTTTAAAACTTTCTAATATTTTCTGCGCTTCTTTTTTACCTTCAACTGCATGACAAAGCTTAACTCCATCTTTATAGCCTCTATTTTCCATTTCGAATTTTCGGCCGATGTCATGCAACAAAACTGCTATTTCGATTATTTTTAGATCAGCTTTTTCGGACTTGCCTATTCTCAATGCCAACTTTCTAACTCTTTCAATGTGTGACCAATCATGACAACCACTTGCTCCCTCAAAATATTTTTTGGCAATTTTTTCAATTTTCTCAATATCTGCTTTTTTAATCATACTATTAATTGCTAAATTAATTGTTACTGTTTATATTTTTAAAAATCCCTAGCATTGTCATCCCACCTGTCTCGCCCTAGCTTGCCAAGGCGGAGAAAGTAAAATTTCTTAGCGATTCACCGTATGGCGGAGAGCTTTAGAAATTTACTTATGTGGGATCTCTGCTAGCAATAAAAAGGGAGATTTAGAATTAGACTGAGATTCCACATAGATGATTTTCTAAAAGCTCGTAAACTCAATTAGAAAATCTATCTTCTGGAATGACAAGCAAGTATAAGCAACGCTCAAATATCTAACATATTAATCTCTAAGAACATTAACTCCCATTTCTTTTAAGGCTAAATAAATTTTTCCGATAGGAAAACCTACGATTGAATAAAAATCTCCACTACTTGACTCAACAAAAATCGAAGCGCGCTTCATAATTCCAAATGAACCAGCTAAATTCAATGGCTCTCCCGTTGCCACATAATCATCAATTTCCTCATCACTTAAATCTTTAAATTTAACTACCCCCTCATTAAAATCATTTATTATTTTTCCACTCTTAGTATCAATTACAGCAAAACCGGAAACTGCTACCACTTCTTTGCCAGAAAACATGCGCAAAGTCTTTTTAGCGTCCTCACTATCATTAGGCTTGCCAATAAATTTGCCCTCAAAAACTGCAAAAGTATCACCAGATAAAACAATAGCATCATCAAATTTTTCTGCCACCGCCTCACCCTTTTTAAGGGCTAGAAATTTTGCCAATTCTCTGGGATTATCCAAAGCGGCCATGTCTTCTTCATAATCGCTCTTCTCCATTATTTCAAAATCTTTCAAGCCAATTTGCTCAAGCAAAGCCTTTCTCCAATATGATTTTGAAGCTAAAATTATTTTTCTTTTCATTTAGTTTATCTTATTTTTCCCAAATTCTTTTTTCATTTATTTCTTCTTTATCCCTAATTGCTTTCTCCAAATCTATACCAAGTCTGTTTGAAATACAAAATAAATATATCATTATATCGGCCAGTTCGTTGGCAACATCCTTAGCTCTGGAATTTTTATTATCAAAAGATAAATTTGTATTATTCTTACGTACCGCCTTAAAAAGTTCTCCTATTTCTTCTCCTAACAATAAACATTGTTCCAAAACCGTTTCCTCCTGAAAACCTCTCTGCTTTTCCATTTCAGTCGCATATTTTTGAAAATCAGATAATGTAGGATTTTTCTTTATAACTAATTTTGACATATTATTAATTTATTATTTTACATGCTTCGAAATGAATTTTCTCATCATTTTCATTAAACACTTTTATAACTTGATATTTCCCTTTTGTATGCACTTCGCCATTTTCCAAAAAATGCGTAGCTTCTAAAATTTTTATGCTAGCTATGGGTCGTGATAATTCTTCATTGCCCTTCGTTTTCATCAACGGAATTTGACCATTGCCCCAAAACTCACTATCGCTCAAATAATAAAGCCTCTGTCCACTTTTGAGAAATTCGTAAATTTTTCCTTCTTCCAAATTTTCCGGGACGCACTCTTGGACTTTTCTTTCTCCGGAGTTGTAGCTAGAAATATCCCGCAAAGCCAAATCTGGATTAAATTCAACTCTAATACCCATAAATTTAAATGTTATTTGTTATAGCTCTTATCTTATCCAATACTACATCTTTTTGAGAGTTGTCATAATATCCTTCAATTTTACCAATCATTTCTCCTTTTTTAAAGAATAAAATGGAGGGTAAAATATTTATACCGTAATTACTCAATGATTTTTCATTCTCTACCTGCATCTTTCTAAACTTAATATCAATATCTTTAAAAATATCTTTAATCGGCATCGATCTTCTGAGACATTTTATGGAGTCTTCACTATAAGCTTCAACTGCCACCAATTTATCAGATTTCAATACTTCAATCTCAAATTTTTCTGGTTTCATCTGAAAGGCAGTATGAATTGGAACTGCGCCGTATCGGTCAACGAATAAATCTGAAACTTTTCGTGGATCACTCTCAATTTCTTTTTTTATTTTTTCATATTCTTCCTTATCTCTGGCAACGTGAATAGCACTTACTTCGCAAGATTTTTCACATATTCCGCAACTAATACATTTTTCATTATCTATTATAATGCCTTTTTTCTCCTTGCTCCAAGATAAAGCACCTGTCGGACAAGCCGCAATACCATTACATTCTTGGGCATTATCGCAAATTTTAAAGTTTATTAGTACTGCCATACGATTTAAAAAATTATAATTAATTAAAAATTTCTTTTTTTACCTCTTTTAACTCTTTTTTATCTTCAATCAAAACTCCCCCATATAGCTTTATTAGCAATGGGATTACGCCGCAATTAGTGCATTTACCCCAATTACAACCCTTGCTATCCCCTTCATTATTAAGTTTCTGACATAATGCAATTTCACGCTCAAAAACATTTTTCGAAATCACATTTTTCTTAAGACCAGTTTTGCAAGTTATTTTTTTATGCATATATTTATCCCGTTAAATTGAGGTAATCCGCACCATTCAACTGGGATTATTTTCAAATGGATTATTGCTCTCAAAAGTTATTTCTGCCACATGATTGTTCACAAACTCTTCAGATACATTATATTTTTTAACATAAAGCGGACTGACGCATCCAAAAAATGCCTGAGCGTAATCAAAACCTAATTTTTCTGAAATACTTTTAACAGCTTCTTCTGATTTTCCCTCAACTTCTACAAGCGGTTCAAGAAATGGCCAGTGGTCAATTGTAATTTCTACATCGTCCAAGATCCATAACTCTCTCTTGGTTTCCTGATAAGATTTTTTCTGACAGCCTATAGTTTCCAAAAACTCCACTGCTTCAGAAAAATCATCCACATTGAGTCCTATCTCCTTTTGATTTTCAATTTTTTCACCATCAATAATTTTAATAATCATCGTTATCTTATCGCCCTCATCTCTCACTCGCAACCATCCATCTGTCCTTTCATGCCCAATAGGAAAATTAAACGTTACTCGTTTTTGTAAAAATTCTTCTCGCACCAAAACTGCGCCAGATTTTTTTAATCTATCTCTAATTTCATCTTTGTCTATATTCGTAAAAGTTGCTTCAAATTCTATTTTCATTTTTTTAATTGTGAAAAGTTATTTTTTTGTCATTCCAGAAGATAGATTTTCTAAGCGATTCGCAACAGCGAAGAGCTTTTAGAAAATCATCTATGTGGAATCTCAGGTTTAAATAAATTCGGGTTTATTTTTGGCGGAGATTCTACATAAGTGATTTTTATCCACTCAATTCTTCGCGGTAAAAATCTACTTTCTAGAATGACAACTAGCGAGGTGGTCAGAAATTTGTAAATTTGTACTTGATTTGCAAATATTTAGTTATCATCTATTAAAGAAAACTCTTGCTGGAAATATTACGGCTGCTTTAAAAATTCTCTTGGCTCTATACTTTGGCTCCAGAGAAAATCTCCAGGCCCACTCTAGTCCAAATATTCTTATTATTTTAGGAGCTCTTTTTATTTTTCCTGTAATAAATTCAAAACTTCCCCCCACTCCCACCGCCAACCTTGTCCAACTACTCCAACGATTCAAACTAGCGATAAACTTTTCCTGATAAGGTGCTCCAAAATTACAAAACAAAACATCAAAAGTTGTATGTCCTTCTTTAATATTGAGGTTTGCTAATTCTGTACTTCTATCAAAATGTCCTGCTGATGGATCAATGCAAACTCCGCTTATTCTCATGTCAGGATAAATTTTTAAAATTGCATCTCGGGTTTCTTGCCAAGTACTCAATCCATGCTTACTGGCCACCAATAAAACTGATAACTTTTTTTCATTGGCTATTTCTAAAATTTTCCACATCAAATCAATTCCTGTCATTCTACTTCTCAGATGTCGCCCAAATCTCCAAAAAGCAAATCTAACACCCACCCCATCAGCCAAGCATAGGTTTGCATTATTTAAAATATCAAAAAGAACATCATCCTCTTGTGCCTTAAGGATGATTTCAGGATTAACAGTAGCTACATGATGCAACCTATCTTCCTTCAAAAAATCATTCATCTTATCAATAATTTCTCTCTTGGAAATATTATCTATCTTTACTCCCAATATTTTAAACTGATTCATTTTTTAAATTTAAAAATCTAAATTTTTTAAGTATTTTTTAAGTTCGTCTTTGATTTCAGGGTGCTTAAGCCCCAGGTGAATAGCCGCTTTCATAAAGTTAATCTTATTTCCAGTATCCAACCAGCTTCCTTCCAAAATTTTTCCGTACAATGGTTTGTTGTTACTAAGCATAATCTCAAAAGCGTCTGCCAATCTTATTTCTCCTGATTTACCATTCTTCATTTTTGATAAAGTTTCAAAAACACTAGGAGTTATGATATATTTTCCTACCGCCACTAAATTCGTAGGGGCGTCTTCAACTTTGGGTTTTTCTATCATCTTTTTAATTTCCCAAGTATATTCATCCAGCTCCACTCCATCAATAACTCCAAATTTAGAAACGTCTTTCTTTTCTATAGCACTAAGACCAATCACTGGATCACCATATTTTTCGAAAGTTTCAATTAATTGAGCTGAGGCTGGAACCTCACTATCATAAAGACAATCCCCAAATATAACCAACACTGGCTCATCTCCCACTATGTGAGCGGCTTGCAAAATAGCATGTCCATCTCCCAACGGTTGCGGTTGCCTAACATAAGAAAATTTAGCTAATCCTGAGATTCTACGCACTTCTTCCAATAAATCATTTTTATCTTTTTCAACCAAGTTATACTCCAATTCAAAAGAAGTATCAAAATGATCTTCAATTGCTCTTTTGCCTCTTCCTGTTACAAATATTATTTCCTCAATTCCAGCAGAAACAGCCTCTTCAACTAAGTATTGAATTACTGGCTTATCTACAATCGGCAACATTTCTTTTGGTTGCGCTTTAGTAGCTGGTAAAAATCTAGTTCCAAATCCAGCAACAGGCAATATGGCTTTTTTTATTTTTTGCATACCTTTATTTTAATTATTTATTATTTAGTTAACGAGTTAACGCATTAACGAGTTATTATTCCGTCTCTGCGAGTAATTTGAGTACTCTCAAATTGCGTGGCAGTCTAGAAAAAAATGTAATTCTGGATTGCCACGTCGGAGTACCAACTCGCAAAGACAAGCAATCGACAATTTTGGTTTTTTTAATTTTAGTCATTGAGTCATTCGAAATTCATTTAAAATTTGAAATTCGAAATTTAAAATTAAGCAAACAGCAGTTTGCTATTGCAGCCTTTTCTTCGATCTAATTTTCAATTCCTCATTAAACTCTTCGATTGCCTTAGCTAAGACAGGATGAAAATTTTTAGAAATTCCTTTCTCCCTTACTATCATTCCCGCTTCCAAAAGTGATTCAGGAGTACCAGCATCCAGCCATTCTCCTTCAAATAAGGTAACTTCCAATTCTTTTTTCTTCAAATAGGCCCGATTAACATCAGTAATCTCAATTTCTCCGCGCTCCGATGGTTTCATTTTTTTGGCAATTTCTATACATCGGTTATCATACAAATATAATCCGGTTACTGCATAATCGCTAATCCATTCTTTTGGTTTTTCCACAATTTCCACTGCCCGATTATTTTTATTAAATTTCACCACGCCAAATCTTTCTGGGTCCGTTACTTTTTTGGCAAAAACATGCCCCCCAGATTTAAAGGATTTTATTTGAGAGGAAAAATCATTTTCAAAAATATTGTCTCCCAAAATCAAAGCCACGTTGCCATCTCCGATATGGTTTTCTCCTAAAATCAAAGCCTCCGCCAAACCGCGAGGCACTGATTGTACTTCAAAAGAAATGTGGATATCATAGGGCTTAAAAAGAGAACCCAATAGATTTAAAAATTGCCCGCTATGATCTGGCGCTACAATAATCAAAATATCTTTTATTCCAGCCTTAATCAAAGTATTAAGTGGATAAAAAATCATTTGCTTATCATAAACTGGCAAAAGTTGCTTGCTAGTTGTAGCGGTCATTGGAAAAAGCCGAGTTGCCGTCCCGCCAGCTAAAATTATTCCTTTCATTTTATTTTTTCTATTGCTCATAATTCTTGTTCCGTTAAATCACGATACCGCGCACTATTTAACTAGGTTTAATTCTTAATTCTTCATTCTTAATTCTATTACGTCGGGATGCCGAGAATCGAACTCGGACTACAAGACCCCCAGCCTTGCGTACTACCACTATACTACATCCCGCAATCCGCCCAAAGGCGGAAAACTTCAAATATCAAATACTAAATCCTAAATAAACCCTAAAAATCTATAAACTACAACCTACAATCTAAAAAATTATCTATTTAAAGGAAACTTTTTGCAAAGCTTGATTACTTCTTTATGAATAATATTCAAAACTTTTTCATCTTTATAATTTTCAATGGTTGCATTTATCCAATTAGCTACTTTTCTCACTTCCTCTTCTTTCATGCCGCGAGTGGTTAAGGCCGGGGTTCCAATTCTTATTCCACTTGGATCTATTGGACCTCTTGGATCATCTGGAATCATGTTTTTATTGATTGTAATTCCGATTTTATCTAATGCCTCCTCTGCTTCTTTGCCAGTCACACCCTTGCTTCCAAAAACGTCCACTAAAACCATATGATTATCTGTTCCGCCAAACATTATTTTGAATCCATATTTTTTCAATTCTTTCTCAAGCGTTTTGGCATTTAAAATCATTTGCTGGGCGTATTTTTTAAACTCCGGCTTTAGCGCCTCGCCAAAGGCTACTGCTTTAGCTGCCACGTTATTCATGTGTGGTCCGCCTTGAAATCCTGGAAAAGCTGATTTATCGATAGCAGATGCGTATTTAGTTTTGCACATTATCATTCCCCCGCGAGGACCACGCAAAGTTTTATGGGTAGTAGTAGTTACAATGTCAAAATATGGCACAGGACTTGCGATAGCCTTGCCAGCAATTAATCCTGCGATATGCGCAATATCAATCATTAATATCGCATCAACTTTATTAGCAATTTGTCTAAATTTTTTGTAATTCAAATTTCTACTATAAGCCGAAAAGCCAGCCAAAATCATTTTTGGTTTTTCTTTGATAGCTAATTGTTCAAGTTTTTCATAATCTATTTTCCCGTTAGATTCTGTTTTGTAGCCAATAAATTTATAAATTTTAGCCGAAAGAGTTACTGGATGACCATGAGTCAAATGTCCACCATGAGATAAATCCATGCCCAATATTTTATCTCCTGGCTTTAAAACAGCGCTATAAGCAATCATATTAGCCGGTGCTCCCGAGTGAGGTTGCACATTCACATGATCGCAACCAAAAATTTTCTTCGCTCTTTTTATAGCTAAATTTTCTACCACATCAGTATATTCTTGTCCTCCATAATATCTCTTACCTGGGTATCCTTCTGAGTACTTATTAGTAAAAACTGTTCCCAGAGCTTCAAGCACAGCTTTTGAAACATAATTTTCACTGGCAATCATTTCCAAGCCCTCCGCTTGTCTTTTTATCTCACCAGTCAAGGCTGAATAAACTTCTTTATCAACTTTCTTTAGATTTTTCATTTATTTGAGTTCTCTACGAATTACGAATTTTACGAAATTACGAAGCGAATTTAGGTTATTTATTTAGTTTTATATATTGTCCACTTCTCCACTCACAAATAATAATTGAATTTTTTAATATTGATTATTGAATGGATATTGACCATTGAACATTTCTTAAAAGCCTATGTATTATAGCATTATCACCACAATTAAATCAAATCTTTGTAAAAACGAGGCAGTGCTTCGTCTCTACGATATATTTAAAAAATAATGATAAAAAGGGCGCTCATGGGAAAGTTTCCCAAAGCGCCTCCAAAGATCTAACTGATCTCATCCGATAATCTTCTCAGCCCGGACCATCATTGATGTCATCATCTTCTCCTGGATCGTATTCCATTTTATTTTTTCTCCTAAATTAGGTCAGGCACTGCCCAAGAAAAAGACAATGCCCGATCTTCAAAGAACTATCTGAGCGCCGGGACACGATATCCTGTGGTGCCTACTTTTCGACCTTTTTTATGATCTCTCATTCTGGGTTTTATTTTGCCTTGAGAATTATTCTCTTTTGCATTGCAAGCTTCCAAGGCGCCTTCTTTGTTGCAAGCATAACACTTGTCAACTTCCGGAAGAACTTCTTGTCTTCTACTGCACTCTTTACATTCTTTCCAAACCAGTTCCGGCTTCTTCTTTGACATATACGGTCTCCTAGGTAAAATGAAAAAATGTTGGTACAGCTTCCCTAACCTTAATCACCCCGTGGCGATTAATATTTATTTACTAAAAAAACAAACAAATATTAACCGCCAAGAAGTTATCCAACCCGCTTCTTGATAGCACCGTCTGCCGGCAGGCAGAATTAGCGAGTTGAGATAACGATTTCACTTATCCCTACAATTTTAAAGTACTAACCAATTATGTCATCTCGAGCTTGTCGAGAGATCTAATCTTTCAACTTTCTTGAGATTTCTCCGTGTCTAAATTTTGAGTACAAAATTTATTTAGCCCGCTTCGCCGAGGCGAAATGACATGTTCGAGAGATAGTATCAATAATTGAAAATTAAAAAATTGAATATTCAATGACTATTGGATATTGAGCATTGAATATTTATTGCCTATTTCTTCATCACCACTCCCCGTTCTTTTTCCAAATTTGCCATAATTTCTGTTATTTTCTCATCCACTTCTTGAGCTGTTAAAGTTCTTTCTGAATTAGCAAAAGTCAAATGAAAAGCCATTGATCTTTCTTGTGTTTCTGGATTCAAAAAGGTATCAAATAGGGAAACTTCTTTTAATAATTCTCCGCCATAATTTTTAATCGCTCTTTCTATTTGTGAAGTTAAAGTTTTTTTATCAACCACCATCGAGATATCTCTATGTACTGATGGAAATTTAGCCAAAGGAGTATAAATTCTTTCTCGAGAAATTTCAGCCAAAAGACTTTTTACACTCAATTCAAAAACACAAGCGCGCATTTTTTTGATTCCAAAATATTTGTGCACTCCTTTGGTGATTTCTCCAATTATTCCCAATTTTTCACCTTTACCGTTTCGAATAATAGCTTTTCTGGAAGGGTGAAGCGAAACTACAACTTCTTTGTTTTCATCAAATTCAGCTGAAAATTCAACATCAAAAATTTTAATTTTAGAAAACAAATTTTCCAAAACTCCCTTGAGCATAAAAAATTGCTCGCCCTGCTCCCCCTTTTCGATAACCAAAGCAGACAAGAGTAAATCTTCCTTGGGCAGAGAACTGTCAGTAGGAATATATGTTTTGCCCATATCAAAAATATTGATGCTATCATAATAACTCAGATTCTTTTTTCCGGCTCGCAAAAGTCCGCTAATTAAAGTTCGTCTGATTAGTTCTTGATCCGGATTCATGGGGTTAAGCAAGGTAGCATGATTTTCGTCATTTAGTCCCAAAGCTTTGGCATCTTTTTTAGAATAAAAAGAGTATCCTTTTATTTCATTAAATCCACTGTGGGTCATGATTATTTTTAATTTTTTCTCCAATTCCCTCTCTTCATTTTTTTGAGGCACTTGCACTTTTTCCTTAAGGGGTTTAGTGGAAATATTTGTATAACCGAAAACTCTTCCGATTTCTTCAATTAAATCTTCCTGATTTTTCAAATCAATTCTTCGAGTAGGAATCTGACAGCTTAGAAATCCATCAATTTCAGCTGCTATAATTCCTAAATTATTCAAAATATTTATAACTTTGTTTTTTTCAATTTCTACTCCCAAAAGTTTTCCGATTTTTTCTAGTTCTAATTTTATTTCCCATGGCATTACTTCTTGCGGATAATTATCACTAATAGACTCAATTTTTCCGCCTGTAATTTCTAAAATTAAAGTCAATGCTTCTATCATCGCTCTTTCGGTAAAATTAACATCAATATCTCTTTCATAGCGATAAGCTGCGTCTGATTGAATGTTGTGACTGGATTTTGTTTTTCGAATAGTCACTGCATCAAAATTGGCTGACTCTAAAATTATTTCTCGGGTTTTCTCATTTACTCCACTCTCCAATCCCCCCATTACTCCCGCCAAAGCAATCGGGTTTTTACCATCTGTGATTACGATATCGCTATCTCTCAGACTCACTTCCTCGCCATTTAAAATTACCAATTTCTCTCCACCCTCAGCCATTCTTATTTTTATTTCATCAATTCCACTGGCATCAAAAGCATGCAAGGGTTGACCAGTTTGAAGCATTATATAATTTGTAATATCAACAATGTTATTAATTGGTTTTATTTCAGAAGCTATTAATCTATTTTTGAGCCATTGGGGCGAATCAGAAATTTCAATACCGCTAATTTTAGCTCCGATGTATCGAGAACATTTTTCTGTCTCAATGAAAATTTTCAATTGATTATCAATTTTAAATTCTTCGGTTAATTTTTTATTCTCATTTAAAATAGTTCTTTCTTCCAAAAGAGCTATTTCCCTAGCCACGCCCTCATAACTTAGGGCATCATGGGCACGATTGGGCAACACATCAATTTCCAATATGCTGTCATTTAAATCCATATATTGGGCAAATTTCTCTCCTACTGGCGCGTCTTCAGGCAACACGATAATTCCAGCGTGATCTTCACCGATTTCTAATTCATCTTGGGCACAAATCATTCCACTGGATTTAATGCCTCTAATTTCCGCTTCTTTAATTTTAAAATCTCCCGGCAAAACTGCGCCCACAAGTGCCACAGGAACTTTTTGTCCTTCTTTTAAATTTGGCGCCCCGCAAACAATTTGCAGAATACCCCCTCGCCCTTTGGGAGAGGGTTGGGGTGAGGGTTCCACATTAACTTCGGCCACATTTAATTTATCGGCATCTGGATGCTTAGTTACACTTAGGACCTCACCAATTACAACCATTTCCAAACCTTTACCAAGTTTTTCTATTTTTTCTACCTCAAAACTGTGCAAAGTTAAATCTTCCTTAATTTCTTCTGGTGTTTTTTTTGTTTCGCTCAATTCTCTGAGCCAATTATAACTAAATCTCATTTTTTAAGTATCTCAGCTATTAGCTTTTAGCTTTTTAGCTAACAATTATTTACTAGTTAATATTTTTTTAAAAACTCAAAATGTTTTAACATACTGCCTATATATTTTTCGGGAAAAAGTTTTAATTCATCCTCAAATATATTTTTATCTATCCACGTTACTTTTTCTACTTCATTTTCTTGAATAGTAAACTTTTCAATTTCTATATCCGCCTTAAACAAATACCACTGACAGAAATATTTACGACTTCTTTCTATATATATTTTTTCAATTTTTTCAAATAAATATTTATGCAAATCAATTCCAATCTCTTCCTGTGTTTCTTTTATTATATTGTCTGTGTAATCTTCTCCCTCAGTCACTGTACCAGCCACCGCTGGCCCCCATTTCCCTGGATTATTTTTTTTATTAAAACTTCTTTGTGCCATTAAAATCTGATTTTTAGAATTAATAATCCAAAGTGCAGACACACGATAAATATCTTTTGTTTCAATTAATTTTCTTTCTTTAACCCCAATTGGGTTATCATTTTCATCAACAATAATAATTTTTTCATTCATATATTAGCATATACAATTTGTAGATTTGTATCAGATTTGTAAATTTGCGGTTAGTCTAAAAAGCTAAGAAACTAATCAGCTACTGCGCTAAATCAGAATTGTCGAGTAAATCGAACGTCCCCTCCATGAAAATGTCTGATATCATCAATCTTGTATTTCATCATAGCCAGTCTCTCTAAACCGAATCCCCAGGCAAAACCTTGATATTTCCCCTTCTCATATCCGGCAGCTTCAAAAACATTTTGGTGAACCATACCCGCTCCTCCCACTTCCAACCAACCAGTTTGCTTACAAGAACTGCATCCTTTGCCCCCGCAGTTAGTGCAACTAATATCAAATTCAAAACCAGGCTCCACAAATGGGAAATAGCTGGGTCGCAATCTTACGTTTAATTTCTTACCGAAAAATTGAGAAAAGAATGTTTCAGCGATGTAAAGGAAATTAGCCACGCTGACTTTTTTTCCTACCACCAAAGCTTCAAACTGATGAAAGGTGTGTTCGTGACTGGCGTCAGTCGCTTCTTGGCGGAAAACTCTCCCTGGAATAATTATGCGAAAAGGTGGTTTGTGAGTTTGCATGTAGCGCACTTGGACTGAAGAAGTTTGAGTACGAAGTACTGTTCCGGTGCCCTTCTCCCGACCTTCCTCTTTGCTAATCCAAAAAGTATCTTGCATATCTCGTCCAGGATGTTCCTCGGGCACATTAACTGCGTCAAAATTATAAAATTCGCTTTCCACTTCCGGCCCATCGGCAATTTCAAAACCCATCGAAGTAAAAATATCTTCGATGTCGCGTTGCACAATCGTAATTGGGTGAAGGTGTCCTCTTTTTATTTTTTTCCCTGGTGCTGTCACATCAATCCATTCCTTTTCCGTATCAACCATCTCCTCCAAATCATCAATTCTTTTTTCAAGCGCGTCTTGAATATCTTTCTTGGCTTTATTAGCCTCGGGTCCAACTGCTTTCTTTTCTTCTTCATTTAAATCTTTTAATCCCTTTAAAATCTGATTAAATTCACTTTTTTTACCCAGATAATTAATGCGCAAATTTTCTAACTCAGCAATTGAATCAGTTTTTAAAATATTAACAATAGCCTCGTTTTTTATTTTTTTAATTTTTTCCAACATAAAATATAATCTANNTTATTTATCGAGCTTATTAATGACTAAGAGCTTCTTTTTTCCAATAAAATTATTATAACACCCCAATAGAATAAAGCAAAACATTGCCCACTCTCCTGTATTCGGGAGAGGGTTGGGGTGAGGGCATAACTTTAATTCTTCTTAATTCAAAACTCCCCTCTTTCATCTCGACCTTGTGGACCGCGTGTCGCCTTGCTCCACCGCTAAAGCTAGGGCGGCACACGGTAGCTTTAGTGGTAACACAGAAATTCAAAAAAATTTATTTACACATTTACCCAATCGATTACACACCAGAATCTAATACCTAAACAAAAAACCCAACTTATTCTATCGTAAAAAGTCGGGGTTTATTTTTTCGTAAGAAACCTTAGCGTTCTATCAGTTGACTAACCACCAATCCTATATAGTATGGCCAAAGCACAATTGCCAATACCCCCTTCCAAAAGGCTAGATGGAGAAAACCAATGGTAAATAACCACCCGGCAAACCAAGAAAAAGCCGTAAATCCATGTTGCTCAACTTTTATTTTTTCCATATTATATATTTTAAAAAATTATTTATGTGCTTATGAGCATATACTTATTTCTTAAACTTCTCTTTCATTTTAATAAAAAACCAAAAAGTTAACAAAGCCAAAATAATTCCCAAAGAATCAAAACCCACATCGCTTATTTTGCCCTCTCTCCCAAACACAAACAACTGATGAAATTCATCTGAAAAAGCATATAGGAGCGCAATCAAAGCAGAAACTATGGCCACACCTTTTTTGGTAGCATATCTTCTAAAAAATAGATTAATCAAAAGCAAAGTTAAAATAAAAAATTCCCCCACATGCGCCCCTTTTCTTTCAAAATAAAACCATAAGGAATGTGGATACTTCACGCCATCTCCCTGAATTGAGGAAAACAAAAAAATTACCCCCATCCAAATGATTACGAGCATTAAATTAATTTTAGAAAAATTGCAACTTACCTTTTTACTTTCCATCTATTTTTTTAGCCAAATCTTTGGTCAATTTATAGCACGCATAAAAAGGCAGCCAAATCCAAAGAGTTTTTTTGAGAAAATTATCGAGAAATGTATTCATTGTATTTTAAATAAGTTTAATTAAATTAATTTTCGGCTTAAATTTCATACTAAGACGTAAATTTTTTCGTCCCTACTTGCTAAAACCTAATTTCTACAAGCTAGTATTATCTTATCACAATCTTGTCTTTTTTTAAATCAACCTTCACCACTCCGTCTTGAGTAACTTTTCCTTCAATAATTTTTAAAGCCAAATCATCTAAAATTTCATTTTGAATAACTCGCTTCAGGGGTCTTGCGCCATAAATCGGATCAAAACCTTTTTGAGTTAAATATTTTTTAACAGAAGGCGGAATAACTAATTCGATATCTTTTTTAGCCAATCTTTCTATCACGATAGCTAGTTGCAAATCCACTATCTTGGCTAGCATTTTTTTATTCAAAGGATGAAATATTATTATCTCATCTATCCTATTGAGAAATTCCGGTTTAAAGTTATTTCTCAATTCTCCTAAAACTTTTTCTCGCATCTCAGATTCTTTTGTTTTTTCCGATTTGCTCCCACCCCCATTAAATCCCAAAGAATCACTTTTGTAAATAATATCCGAACCTACATTGGAAGTCATTATGATAACAGTGTTTTTAAAACTAACCGTCCGTCCCTTGGCGTCAGTCAAACGTCCATCATCCAAAATTTGAAGCAAGATATTAAAAATTTGCGGATGTGCTTTTTCAATCTCATCAAATAAAATAACGCTATATGGTTTCCTTCTGATTATTTCTGTCAATTGTCCTCCTTCATCATAACCGACATAACCAGGGGGAGAACCGATTAGTTTAGCGGTTGAATGAGATTCCATAAATTCGCTCATATCCAATCGAACAAGCGCTTTTTCATCATCAAAGAGAGCTTCGGTTAAAGTTTTGGCTAATTCTGTTTTTCCCACACCTGTCGGTCCCAAAAAAATAAATGAACCGATAGGGCGCCCCTCCTCCGATATGCCCGCCCTAGAACGACGCACAGCGTTAGAAACAGATCTTATTGCCTCCTCTTGACCAATTACTCTCAAAGATAAAAATTCTTCTAATTTGGCAAGCTTTTTAATCTCGCTTTGTAGCATTTTAGAAACAGGGATGCCTGTCCAGCGAGCAACAACTTTGGCAATATCCTCTTCGGTAATTTCTTCTTTTAAAATTGCGCCTTGTTTTTGAAGCCTGATTAATTTATCCGCCTCCTCTTTAATTTTCTTTTCCAGCTCAGGAATTTTTCCATAACGAATCTCCGCCACTTTATCCAATTCGCCATTTCTTTCAAGCATTTCTGATTCCGATTTTAGTTTATCAATCTCCTTCTTATGTTTTCTAGTAGCTGTAATCAAATCTTTTTCTGACTGCCATTGCAAAGTTAGTTTTTTTGATTTCTCTTTTAGTTCAGCTAAATTTTTACTAATTTCAGATATTTTTTCTTTGGCCTTTTCACTCTTCTCTTTCTTGAGCGCTTTTTTTTCAATTTCCAATCTTCTAATTCTTCTTTCCAGTTGATCAACTTCTGTGGGGCGAGAATCGATCTCAATTCTTAAAGATGAAGCTGCTTCGTCAATCAAATCTACCGCTTTGTCAGGCAAAAATCTATCTGCGATGTAACGCTTGGACAATTTTACCGCTGCCACAATCGCAGTGTCAGTAATTCTTATTCCATGATGAAGTTCGTATTTTTCCTTTATTCCTCGTAAAATTGCAATCGCATCTTCTTCGGAAGGTTCATTTACTAAAATTGGCTGAAACCTTCTTTCCAGTGCCGCATCTTTTTCGATATACCGTTGATATTCCTTGGTGGTGGTAGCTCCCACGGTGCGCATTTTGCCCCTTGCAAGCATTGGTTTTAACATATTGGAAGCATCCAGCGCCCCTTCAATGGCCCCCGCCCCTACCAGCGTGTGCAATTCATCAATAAAAACAATATATTTACCCGCTGAATTTTCTATTTCTTTCAATATAGCTTTTAATCTCTCTTCGAAAGAACCTCTAAATTTTGCTCCCGCCAAAAGCGCGCCCAAATCTAAGCTTATTATTTCCTTGTCCTTAAGATTTTCGGAAATATCCCCAGCTATAATTCTTTGCGCCAAGCCCTCGACAATAGCCGTCTTACCTGTTCCAGCTTCTCCGATTAAAACAGGATTATTTTTGGTCCTACGACTTAAAACTTGGATAACCCTTCTAATTTCTTCATCCCTTCCAATTACGGGATCCAATTTATCTTCTCTGGCCAACTTTGTTAAATTGATGGTGTATTTTTCTATTGATTGGAATTTTTCTTCCGGATTATAACTGTTTACTTTTTGATTTCCTCGAGTTTGGGATAATATTTTTAACACCTTATCATAATCAATTCCATAACCAATCAAGTATTTGTCAAAAGGTTCCATACTTATCAAAGACAGAAAAAGATGCTCCGTAGACACAAACTCATCCCCCATTTTTTGCATTTCTTTTTCCGCTTGATCCAGAATTTTTCCAACCATGTGTGAAACATATATCTGATTTTGACCAGCTTGATAGCCTTGATGTTTTGGTAATTTATCTATCTGATTCTCTATATCTGTTTTTAAATTGTCTACTTGAACTTCCAGCTTATTTAAAACTGTAATTACAATAGAATCCGGCTGAGAAATCAAAGCACTCAATAGATGAAAAACNNGCTTCTTGGCTTTTTTGAGTAAATTTATTTATATCCATACATTTGTTCGATTTACAAAATTAATCCAACAACTGTTTTAAGTATGATATTTTAAATTTTTTATCTTCTTTCTTCTAAGGTAGCCTCCAGCTGCTGTTCGTTTCCTTTGCGCCAAATTTTCATAGTGATTTTCTCTCCCACTTCCATAGAAGCAACCATATCATTTATTTGATTGTTGGCATCAATTTTTTGACCGTTAATTTCAAGGATTATATCATTCTCAATTAATCCTGCCTTATCAGCTGGCGAGCCTGGAATTACCGCAAAATCAGTCATTTTTTCTCCACGAGAAATCAAGGCTCCATAGTTATAGGGCAAATTATTTTCTTTTTGAATTTCTTCGTCCAATATCACATAGCGAATTCCCAAAAATGGAACGGATATTCTTCCACTTCTTTTTACCTGCTCAATTGTTTTTTTAATATCATTAACCGAAAGAGCAAACCCGATATTTTCCACACCTTGAGCTACTGCCACATTTATGCCTATTACATTTCCTCTTATATCAAGAAGTGGACCTCCGGAGTTTCCCGGATTGATAGCAGCATCAGTTTGAATAATATTGCTCAATCTTTCACTTTCTCCATATCCGCTTCCAGCCGTAATATCTCTTTTGAGTCCCGACACTATTCCCAAACTCACGCTATTGGAGAATTCTCCCAGTGAATTTCCGATTGCAATTACAGATTGTCCTACTTTCAAATTATCAGAATCTCCCAAGTTTAAAACCGGAAAATTATTTCCCTCAATTTTAATAATGGCGATATCCAAAGATGGGTGGCGAGCTAAAATAGTTGCCTTATATTCTTTTTCATCGGTTGTTATCACAGTATACTCAGCCGCCTCATCACTTACCACATGCTTATTGGTAACTATCATACCATCGTTTGAAACAAAAAATCCTGTTCCTCCCCCCACTCTTTGCCTTTCTGTATCTTGAGAATTTTCATTTCGATAGCCAAAGGGATTAAAGAAAAAATCAAAACCATTATTTCTAAATATCGGAACATCTTTAGTTATTACAATATTTACCACCGACGCGGAATTTTTTTCTACCACATCAATTACAGCTGATTCTTCCCTTAGTACACTGCCCCTTTCCGTTACGACCTCGTTTTTATTTAATCCAAGCTTACTTTCTATTCTATTTTTTACATTATCAGTAAAAGCACCCGAGAATCCTCCGGCCACAAACCCGAAAAATCCACCCAAAACAGATGATAAAAACATTCCCAAGATAATAATCATCCAAATTCTAAAAGGTAGCCTATATCTTGGTTTCTCAATCTTATTTTTCAAAGCAGAATTACTAGTTTCTTTAACAGGCTCATTTTTAATCTCTTCTTTTTTTTCTGTATTATCCATATATTTTTTTAATATTTATTATTAGTAGCCAGCCAGCGCCAGCCGATGCTTAATTATCACACATATTATACCATGTTTGTCAAGATTTTGGAAAAATTAGCCAGCAGTCACTATATCAAATTAAACTTACCGCTTCCATTTTAAGAAATACACATACCAAATACATTTTAAATACATATCAAATACAGGGTCCACACCTTATGACTAAAATAAAATAAATCAACTCGAGAGGGAGCGTTAAGAAACTTTGTTACGGAGCGAATGAGAAGTCTGAAGTTTTAGCGGAACGAGAGTTAGATTTATTTATTTTAGGAGTACGTGTGGCAGTTTTTGTAACTTTTTGCTCGCCTCGCT
>DNVQ01000040.1 GCA_003507475.1 Candidatus Moraniibacteriota bacterium
AAGATTTTTTTGCGGCATTTTTTATTCTATAAACCCCCAGCGCAGCTGGGGTGTACGTTTGAAGGCGACGCCGTATAATAAAGCCGTCCCGGCAGGGCGGCTTTAGTAGGAAAAAATACGCATGAATAACCACAAGCGTACTATACGTACATTATCACATAGTTTCTATGATTTGAAATACCATCTGGTTTGGACTCCCAAATACCGAGGAAAAGTATTAGATTCAGATAAGGTCAAAAACGAACTGAGAAGAATTTTCGAATCAATCACAAGATGGAAGCATTGGGAAATCATAGAGCTTAACATCCAAGAAGATCACATCCATTTATGTCTTCTAGCCACTCCCAAAGATTCCATATCTTACGTAATGCAAATTATCAAAGGAAAATCCAGTGCTTGGATGAAAAAGAAAATCAAAAGAAAGCACGGCCTTTATGAAACTAAATCCCTTTGGGCACGAGGATATTTCGTATCCACTATCGGTATTGATGAATACATAATCCGAAGATATGTAAAGCATCAAGACAAGCACAATCGAGTTGATAAGCCATCTCTCTTTGATAAATTATTCTAACCGATAAAACTAAAAATTAACAATATCACTAAGTCGCTCTGCCGGCGATTAAGCCGGCAAAACCAAAGCCACCGGACCTCAGTCCGGTGGTCGTTTACTATTTTACCAAGATCTATTTGAGCTGGTTTAGCAAGCTTTCTCCATTCATGCTGGACGGTTTTTCTATGCCCATAATATCAAGTATAGTGGGTGCGACATCGCTCAATAGGCCTTTTATGTTATTTTCAGCATCAGCAATTTGTTCGTCTGTTTTTTCTTTATGATTATCAGGTGAGATTAGCCACAAAGGAACTGGATTCGTCGAGTGCTCTGTTAATGTTTGACCAGAATAAGGATTTGTCATTTCCTCGGCATTGCCATGGTCGGCAGTTATTAGTGTCATTCCTCCATTTTGGAGTATTTTGGGAAGCAATATAGAGAGACTTTTGTCCAATGATTTCACCGCTTTTTTTGCCGCTTCCATATTGCCAGTGTGTCCTACCATGTCAGCGTTGGCATAATTTATTAAAATAAAATCATATTTATTTAATTCAATGGCTTCAATGGTTTTTTGGGTTACTTGAGCGGCGCTCATTTCGGGCTCCTCATCATACTTGGCCACTGAAGGAGAGGGGACTAATATGTGATCTTCTCCAGGAAAAGGTTTTTCTATCCCTCCGTTAAAAAAATAAGTTACGTGAGCATATTTTTCCGTTTCAGCTATTCTAAGTTGTTTCTTGTTGTGAGCGCTGAGAACTTCACCCAGTCCCCCTTTATTTATTTCAGGCGGAAAAGCGATATTAACAGGCAGATCCTTCTCGTATTCAGTCATAGTAATAAAAACTACTTTAGGATCTTTCACCTTTTTTATTTTATTAAAATTGGGAATAACAAATGCTTTGGTTATCTGTCTGGCCCTATCCTCTCTAAAATTAAAAAATATTATAGTATCTTTATCTGAAATTACGGACGTGGGTTTTCCATCTTTGGTGATTACGGCAGGTTCAAGATATTCATCGTTAATATCTTTTTTGTATGATTCTTCCATGTGGGCGATTGGATCATCTGCGAAATCTCCAATTCCTTCTGTTAACATTTTATAAGCTTTTTCGGTTCTATCCCAATTATTGTTTCTATCCATTGCCCAATTCCTTCCGCATAAGGTAGCTATTTCTCCAACTCCAATTACCTCTATTTTTTCTTGTATTTTTTTAATAGTTTCTACTCCTGAAGTGGGTGGAGAATCTCGTCCATCCGTAAAAAGATGAAGAAAGACTTTCTTAATTTGTTGATCTTTAGCCATCTCCATTATGGCAAAAAGATGTTCATTGGTAGAATGGACTGATCCATCTCCAACCAATCCCATTATGTGAAGCGCGCTATTATTTTCACTGACATTGCTCATTCCCTTGAGAAGAGCGGGGTTGCTGAAAAATGTTCTATCTTGAATTGATAGCGTTATTTTGGGCAGGCTTTGATATATTATTTTTCCGCTCCCCAGTATTGTGTGTCCCACTTCGCTATTACCCGGCTCTCCCCATGGTATTCCGGCTGAAATCCCAGAGGCCTGAAGAGCTATTAATGGATAGTTTTTATTTATTTTTTCAAAAGTAGGCAGATTAGCCTTCCTTATTGCATTTCCCTCTACATTTGGACTTAAACCCCATCCGTCTAGGATTATTAAAACAACTGGTTTGTACATTTTTTTGTTATTAACGCATTAACGAGTTAACGCATTAACGAGTTATTTTTAAAATTATTCGATTTATATTATTGCTTATAATTCGTTAACTCGTTAATTCGTTAACCAAATAATAATCTAATTACATTTTAACACTTTTATTTTTCTTTGACAAAAAGAGGCTGGTGTAATATTATTTTTATATGTAATTATTATGGTTAAACCTGTTACGTCGGTTGTTACTGGATTTAATAGTGCTTCTAGTTTAGATGAATTTTTTATTATCTCAAATTTTAAGAAAAATAAAAATGTAAAAAATTTATATTGAATTTTTTATCTTTAGTGCTATTTTCAGGAAAATAAACAAACGGAAAAACAGGAGTTAAAATATGGAAATAAATTTAGCAATGTTAGCTACTGGCATGCTGATGTTGGGATTGGGAGCTGTGGTTGGATATTACACCAGGCAATCAATAGCCAGAAAACAATTAACTACTGCTGAGGGTAAGGCTAGCAGCATCATAGAACAAGCTAAGCAGAGGTATAAGGAGGAGACTCTCAACGCCAAAAACAAGGCTGTGGAAATCCTGGAAGAGGCCAAGAAAAAAGAAAAAGAAAGAGAAGATCAAATAAGAAAGATGGAGCAAAGATTGGAAAAAAGAGAAGAAACTGTGGACAATAAAATGGACGAGTTGGATAAGGGGAGAGACATTTTGGAGAAAAAGGCTCAAGAGGTGAGAGCGATAAAAAAAGAAGCTGAGGCGATTAGACAAAAAGAATTAGATAGATTGGAAAAAATTGCAGGCTTAAACAAAGAGCAGGCGAAAAAAGTATTGCTTCAATTAACTGAAGATGAATACAAGGAGGTTTTACTAGATAGAATCAGAAAAATGGAGCGCGAGGGAATTGATGATTTAAAGAAAAAAGCTCAAAATATAATTGTGCAAGTAATTCAAAAATATGCGGGTGCACATACAGCCGAAATGACTACCTCAACCGTGACGATTCCCTCAGATGAAATTAAAGGTAAGATAATCGGTCGTGAAGGTCGAAACATCAAAACTTTAGAAAAAATAACCGGAGCGGAAATTATTGTTGATGATACTCCGGAAGTTATTGTTATCTCTAGTTTTGACCCAGTGCGAAGAGAAATCGCCAAAATAGCTTTACTTAAACTTATAGAGGATGGAAGAATTCATCCTACTCGAATTGAGGAAGCGGTTGTGTATGCGAAGGGGGAAATTGATAATAAGATTAGAGAAGCGGGTGAGGCAGCTACTTATGACCTGGGTATTGCTGGACTAGATCCAAAATTAATTTATTTAATCGGTCGTTTGCGTTATCGAACAAGTTTTGGGCAGAATGTGCTTATCCACTCTATGGAGGTAGCTCATCTTTCTGGGGCCTTGGCTAATGAATTGGGAGCGGATGTGGCGGTAGCAAAAAAAGCTGGACTTTTGCATGACATAGGCAAATCAGTTGATCATGAAATTCAGGGGACACATGTTAAGATTGGTATTAAGATATTGGAAAAATTCAATGTTGACAAATCTGTGGTAGATGCGATGAAATCTCATCATGAGGAATATCCATTTGGAACAGCAGAATCTTTTATAGTCGCAGCAGCAGATGCTATTTCTGCTAGTCGTCCTGGCGCAAGAAAAGATACTTTGGAAAAATATCTAAAGAGATTAGAGGAATTGGAAGACATCGTTAATTCTTTTGACGCTGTTAATAAGAGCTATGCTATTCAGGCAGGTAGGGAGGTTCGAGTTTTTGTCGACAGTGAAAAAGTTGACGACTACGGTGCGGCTAAAATTGCTAAAGATATTGCCAATAAGATAGAAGAAGAATTGAAATATCCAGGAGAAATTAAAGTGAATGTACTTCGAGAAACTAGATCGATTGAATACGCAAGATAGTAGAGACGGCTCCGGTGGGGCGTCTCATTCAGCACTGCTACTTTTCATCTGGACCCTGTCGAATCTCAGTTGTGGATAAAAAAGCTTGCATTATTAGGCTTTAAGGTAGTAAAATTAGTTAAGGTAAGTAATATAATTTTTTACTTAAAATGAAAGGGGGTGTATGGTTAAATGAAAAATATCAACAAAAGTGAATTGGTAGATGCAGTTGCTAGCAAAACTGATTTATCAAAAAAAGACGTAACAGCAGTTTTCGAAACTCTATTAGATAAAATAACTGAAGAGTTAAGAAAAGGTAACAAGGTTACTATTACTGGTTTCGGAATTTTCAAAACAAGTAAAAGAGCTGCTAGAGTTGGAAGAAATCCACAAACTGGAGCTTCTATCAAAATTGCGGCTGCTACTGTGCCAAAATTTAGCGCAGGTAAAGGTCTTAAGGATGCTGTTAAATAAATAAAATAAAAAGATAGCAACAAAAATATCATCTTGATTTATCGAGATGATTTTTTGTTTACTACGAATTACCACGTAAAATAAAAAATAAATTTTTTATCACGTGGCAAGCGAACTTATACGAATTTACGAATAAACACTCCATCTCTCCCTCTGGGAGAGATGTCATGTACTCATGACAGAGAGGGCTTTGAAAAGATAATATAAGGACTTAATATATTCACCGAGGCTCAACCTTTGGGGAATTTTAAGGTTGAGCCTTGGGATTTTAGTTTTAAAATTTGCGTCGACAATTTAATTTTAGTACAATAAGATTATTGAAGAGCTTGAATTTTTTTAGGGGCTAAGTCCTCAATTGGGGACTTAGCCCCTAAAAAAGTCTTTATAAAAAATCAAATTAATCTACATGTCTTTGCGAGGTACTCCGAAGCAATCCAGGTCTGGATATTTTAAATTCCTGGACTCCTGCCCGAAATGCAATATCGTTGCAGGCGGGGCCACGTAAATTCCAAGTACCCCAGTTATACAACGGGGCAGGCGTAATTTACTCGCAGAGACGCTGTTTTTTAGACGAGGCAGTGCCTCGTCTCTACGATAGTAAATATGTAAATTTAGACACGGCACCGCCGTGTCTCTACAATTAAAATAAGCGTCTTATTTGTATATTCGTACGGATTCGTAAATCGTAGAGAATTTCCTATTTTAATTTTTTTAAAATGTGGTATAATAAAACTAATAAAAATTGCTTAATAAAACTAAAATAAAAAAACAGTTATGTTTAGAATTCCGGGATTTAATAAAAATTATTTTTTGGGTATAGATTTTGGCACCTCATCAATAAAAATTGTGGAGTTAGAATATAAAAATGGAAGCTCTTTTCTGACTAATTATGGATGGATAGAAATTCCTCCAAAAAAGAAAGCATCAGATTTTGAGATTAAGGATGAATCTGATGATGAGCTTGAGAAAATTCAATTATTGAAAAAATTGATTGATGAAATGGGTATAAAAAGTAAAAATGCTTATATATCAATGGGAAGTTTTAAGGGATTATCCACTATGATCACTGTTACTGATATTCATGAAGATGATTTAGATGACATAATAAGAATGGAGGCAGGTAAATATATTCCTGTTTCCTTGGATGAGGTGTATCTTAGCTCAGATATTGTATCGAGACGAGTGGAAAAAGATGAGAGAGGCAATGGGGAAGGTAAAAAATTTCTAGGAAAAGGAGATAAAGAGATAGTTGATGTTCTCTTGGTTGCTGCTCCTAAGGATGATGTGCATAAATATGAAAGAATTGTCGAAGGAAGCGGACTCAAAGTTTTATCTCTTGAACTAGATATATTTTCAGCTTCGCGGTCGCTAATTGGAGATGATCTCGGAAAATTTTTAATAGTGGATATAGGCGCTAAGATAACCAATATAGTTTTGGTGGATAAGGGTGTTATAAGAGTTAATAGAAATATAAATATTGGCGGCGATGAAATTACTAAAAATATAGCTTCTAATTTAAATGTATCATGGGAGAGAGCGGAAGAGTTTAAGAAAAAAAGTGAATATTTAAAAGAAGAGGGCAAGAGCATAGTTTTACCTATATTAAATTTAATAGCCAAGGAATCAAAAAGATTAATTGAGTTGGTTTCTGTTGGAAATAATTTAAGCAAGCCATTGGATAAAGTTATAGTATCAGGCGGAGGATCATATATTCCAGGAATTGCAGATATTTTTAATAACGCGTTAGGTAGTAATATTATTGTGGGCAATCCTTTCGAAAGAGTTATCATAGAAAATGATAATGTAAAAGCGAATATAAATAATGTGGCGTCAAAATTTTCTGTGGCTACAGGACTGGCAGTTAAGGGTATAGAAAATTATAAGAAAAAAAATAAAATATAATTGGTTGAAGATATAAAAAGTGTTATAATAAAAAAGCAATTTAAATAAAAACATTAATAAATAAATTAGTTTGATTTGGGTGCGAATTCCTTTGTGTAAAATTATAAAAGGTTAGTTTGCATGTTTTGAAAAATAAATTAAATCAAGCTAGTGTAAATCAAAAAAATGGTTGACGTAAATTTTCATCAAGCCGCGGAAAAAGATTTAATGATAAGCAGGAGACAATCTTTTTTTAATAGCACTTATTTTGTATCAATTATTTTGATGTTAACGGTGGGCTTCGCTTACGGTGCTACCATTTTGTATAGTAAGGGGTTGGCCTCAAAAAAAGCCAATATGGACATAGCCAGAGATAAGGAAATCCAAGGCATAGATTCGGTCGAAGTTAATAAATTGAATGATTTTCAAGAAAGATTGGATAGCTCAATGTTTAACTTGGATAATAAAAAGAACCCAGAGGATATATTTTCTGTGGTTGAAAAATTAATTGTAAAGGGCTCTTACCTTAATAGTTTAAATTATGATAGTGTCGGAAATAAGATAGAGATAGAGGTTGTAGCAGATAGTTTTAGATTGGCAGCTAGTCAGATTTTGAGTCTTAAAAAGAGTGATTTATTTGAAGATGTTAGTATAACCGAATCAAAAAGAGATCAAGATAATCAGGCAGTTTTTAAATTAGAGGCAGTTTTTAAAGATAAACAAGAAATTTAATATAAAATAATAAAAATAAAAAAATATGAAATTAAAAATTCTGCTAATGCCACTTTCTGTTGTCCTGTCATTGGTGATTATTATTGGGTATATTTATCCCAGTTGGTTTGGGGAAGATGCCAATAGTATAAAAAATATTAAAAATGAAATTGAGAAAAAAAATGAAGAATTGCTAACAGTTAAGGCTAAAAAGGGTAATATGACAAAACTAACGCAATCTCTTCAGAATAACGCGGATTTGGAATCTTTGATTAATAAATATTATCCAACTTATCGAAATGATGAGGATGTGGTTAATAATATAAATAATGTAGCCTTTAGCGAGGGTGTTTTTTTGGTTAATATGGGGATAGAGTATAAAAAAATAGAGGCATCTGACGACCCTGTGAGGGTAATGGCAATTCCATTAAAAATGAGTAATGTGGAAAATAATCTAATTACTCCAGAGAATATGAATGTCGATGGTATAGGTGGCGAGATTCCATTAACGGATGAAAATGGAGTTTCAATAGCGGATCTAGCTAAAGCAAGAATTAAATTTATTGAGGCAAATCTAGAAATAAATGGAAATTATGATCAGATTAAACGCTTCTTAGTATCTTTAAATAAAGTTGGTCTTCTTAATAATATTAAATCTTTTGAAATTTCAAAAAAGGAAAAGCAAGACACTGTTGATGATGAAGAAAGTGTATCTGCTGATTTTTTAACTGCCAAAACGGTGATTGGCTTTGGATATTTAATATCTGCAAATAGGCCAATAAATGATTTGTTGAGCAGCGATTTGTTTGATAAGGGTGAGTTTAATTTTTATGATGTGGACAGCAAGAGAAGTATTTTAATTGGAAATTACAAAAAAAGCGAAGTTGGAGAGGTAGGTATTTCAAATCCATTTTTGAAAGAAGCTGCGGCTAACTAAGGGTGTCGTTTGTGTTTGGTGCTAATTGGGTGTCGGGTTTATCTTCTTAGTGGCACTAGATATGCATGCATTATTAATTTAGGTAGATTTGATTTTTATAAAAAACAAAAAAATGGACAAGGAAAAACAAAATTATTCTGAGGAGCTAGCCAAACAGATGGGGCTCAAATATTTATCCAGAGTTCCCGAGAATATAGAAAAAAAATATTTTAAAATAATACCGGAAAAAATAGCCAAAAGATATAAAATGTTTTCCTTTGGCAAGGATGGAAAGAGTATTATGGTTGCTATGGCTAATCCTCAAGATTTAGATGCCAGAAATGTTTTGAATTTTTTGGCAGAAAGAAATAAAATTTTTTTTGATATTTATTGGGCGTCTGGTGAAGTGATTCAAGAAATATTAAAAAAATATCAATCAGCAGAAAAGGCGGTGGAGGAAGTTATGGAATCATTTGAGAGTGTTAATAGGGACAGGGAGATGGGGGTGAAGAAGAAAAACAAAAAGGATAGGGAAACTATTGTTATTCAAGATGCTCCTGTATCTAAGCTGGTTCAAGTAATTATAAAACATGCCCTGGAGGGAGAATCGAGTGATATTCATATTGAACCAATGGGCGAGGAATTTAGGGTGAGATTTAGGGTAGATGGAATGTTGCACTCCTCTTTGGTTTTACCTAAGAATGTCGGAATGGCAATTATATCCCATATTAAAATATTGTCTAATTTGAAAATAGATGAAACCAGGAAACCTCAGGATGGAAGATTTAGAATTGAAAAGGATGATGCTGTTAATTCTGATAGTGTTGATTTTCGTGTCTCTACTTTGCCTGTGATAAATGGTGAAAAAGTAGCCATGCGTGTTTTAACTAAAGATGATAGGGTTTTTGATTTAAACAAATTGGGATTAATGGGTAAGAATAATGTTGTATTAAGTAAAAAAATAAAAGAGACAAGTGGAATCGTTTTGATAACAGGTCCGACCGGAAGTGGTAAATCGACCACCTTGTATTCTTTTTTGAAAATTATTAATCAGGAAGAGAGAAATATTATAACCTTGGAAGATCCTGTGGAATATTCTCTGGATGGAATTAACCAAAGTCAAATTAATCCCGCTATCGGATATGGATTTGCAGATGGCTTACGTTCAATTTTGAGACAAGATCCGAATATAATAATGATTGGGGAAATACGCGATGGAGAAACTGCCGAGCTTGCAATTCATGCTGCCCTAACTGGTCATTTGGTTTTTTCAACTTTGCATACAAATAATGCCATCAGTGCTATCCCCAGGCTTGTGGATATGGGAGTTGAACCATTTTTGCTTTCATCTTCCTTAAATGCCGTAGCTGCGCAAAGATTGGTTAGAAAATTATGCGATAACTGTAAAAAGGAATTTAAATTGCCCAAGATGGTTTTTGAAAAAGTTTTTAATTCATTAAGAAATGTTGATCCGCAAGAAGCAGCTAATTATGGATTATCTTCTCTAAAAATTGAAGATTTGAAGTTTTATAAAGCTGTGGGGTGCGATGAATGTGGAAAATCTGGCTACAAAGGAAGACTAGCTATTTATGAATGTGTTGATGTCACTAATGAGTTAAGAGAAGCCATAACTGAAAAAGATGATGGATTGCTAAATAGGGTATCTCAGAAACAAGGAATGTTAAATATGATGCAAGACGGATTTTTAAAGGCGGCAATGGGACTAACTTCAGTGTCAGAAGTAGAAAGAATGACAGGCGGAAGTTTGACAGTAGGAGAATTTGAAGATGATAAAGGATAGGGGCAATGTTTTGGGTACAAAACATTGAATTTCAAATTTTAAATTTCAAATAAAATCCCAAATCTAAATTTCAAATGTCGTCGTTGTGAGTAAATATTGAACTCAATAACTGCAAAGATAGGGATAAAGAATGAAAAAAACTCGTTAATGCGTTAACTCGCTAATTAAGTAATAATAAATTAAAAATAATAAATATATGGAAACAGAAAAAGCAGAAGAAAAAAATATTAGTATTTTGATAGCTGAGGATGACGAATTTATAAGGGATATTTATAATCGTATTTTTTCAATGAATGGTTATAATGTTATTTTGGCAACGAATGGCATGGAGGCCTTAGAAAAAATGGAAGATGCTACTCCAGATCTGATTCTTTTGGATATAATGATGCCATACCAAAACGGGAAAGAAGTTTTTAAAAAAATAAAGCAAGATGATAGACTAAAGAATGTGCCAGTGGTATTTTTGACCAATGTTTCAGCTCAAGATGACCTTGAGCAAGAACTGCTTGACCAAGCTGATAAATATTTGATTAAAGCTCATTTCACTCCAAAAGAAGTTTTGGAGGAGGTGATCCCTTTGATTAAAAAATAATTTCTGTTTAATAAGGTTTTGGATTTCTTAATTTTTTTAATTTATTAGTAGGCAAAATAATGAATGATTTACTTCACATAGAACAAAAATTGAAAAGTTACCTATTGAGTGTCGCTCAACAGGGAGCTTCTGATTTGCATTTGGTGGTTGGTAGGTATCCCACCATTCGTGTGGATGGGAAATTGGTACCATTACTTGAGGAAGAGATGTTAACTCCTCCAAAAACCAAGGAATTTTCTAAGATATTGCTTACTGAGAATTATGAAAAAGAACTATTGCAAGAAGGTCAAGTTAATTTTGCTTACAATTTTGAAGGAAAAGCTCGCTTTAGAACAAGTGTTTATTTTCAGCAAGGCAACTTAAGTATCGCTATGCGTTTGGTGCAGAGTAAAATCAGAACCTTAGAGGAATTGGATATAAACAGCAGTCTTTATGACTTTGCTAAGTATTCGCAAGGTTTGGTTTTAGTGACTGGACCGGTGGGGCATGGTAAATCAACAACCTTAGCTGCTATCATTGATCATATTAATCATACTCAGGATAAGCATATTTTAACTATTGAAGATCCTATTGAATATGTATATCAGCAAGATAGATGTATTATTAATCAGAGAGAAGTTGGTGAGGACTCAAAGGATTTTCCTGCTGCTTTAAGGGGGATATTTCGCGAAGATGTAAATGTTCTTTTGATTGGTGAGATGCGAGACTTGGACACTATTAGTACGGCTATGACTGCGGCAGAAACCGGTCATTTAATTTTTGCTACTTTGCATACTAACAATAGTGCTCAAACAGTGGATAGAATCGTGGATGTTTTTCCGGCCTATCAACAAAATCAGATCCGAGCTCAATTGGCAAATGTTCTTTTGGGAGTTATTACCCAAAGACTGGTTCCTCGAATAGGTGGAGGAAGAGTGGCGGCTATGGAGATAATGTTAAAAAATCATGCTGTGGCTAATTTGATAAGGGAAAATAGATCTTACCAGATTGATTCTGTTATAGAAACCAGTTTGAAGGATGGTATGATTTCGCTAGATAGATCCTTGAGTCAATTGGTAAGAGAAGGTATAATTTCCATAGAGGATGCTTTTGCTTATACAAGCAACAGAGATTATTTAAAGACAATAATAAAAAATAAATAAAAATATGAGATTTAAATTTAAAGCCAAGGATCAAGCCGGAGAAATCAAAAGCGGAACAATCGAGTCTGTGAGTAAAGAATTAGCTTTTCAAATACTTCAGGAAAACAAATTGATTCCTGTTTCAATTGAAAGAGATGGGGGAGATGAGGGTTTAAATAAATATTTTAAAAAGACTTTCGATAGAGTTACGAGTAAAGATTTGGTTGTATTTTTTAGGCAATTGCAAGCTCTTATTGGATCCAAAGTTCCAGTGGTTTATTCTTTGCGAGCAATCAGTGATCAATCAGAGAGTAAATATTTGGCGAGTATAACAAAAGATATTGCTAATGACGTGGAGGATGGAGCATCTTTTTCCGGAGCATTGGGCAAATATCCCGATACATTTCCAATGGTTGTTACTAGTGTTATTAAGGCTGGTGAAATATCAGGTAATTTGGAATCCTCTATTAAAAATGTGGCAACTAGTATAGAAAAAAATTATAGAATAACTTCTAAGATTAGAGGGGCGCTTATTTACCCAGCTTTTGTTTTGGCTACTGCTTTTGTGGTAGGATTTGCCAGTGTGACATTTATTATTCCTAAATTAACCACCATTATAGAAGATATGGATGCCGAACTTCCTTGGCACACAATGATGATTATAAAGCTTGGTCATTTTATGGAAAATTATTGGTGGGCGGTCTTGGTTGTGATATTTGGATTCATTTTTAGTATTATTTATTATATAAAGACAGATGCGGGGAAAAAGGAATGGGATAGGATTAAATTGGATTTACCGGTTATTGGAAAAATGTTTCAATATTTGTATATAGTAAGATTTTCGGGAAATTTGGTAATCTTACTCGAGGGAGGTGTTTCAATCGTGCAATCTCTAGAGACGGTGAGTGATGTAGTTAATAACAGCGTTTATAAAAAAATGATTTTGTCTTGCGCCGAGGAAGTGAAAACGGGAGGAAATATAAGTACTGTTTTGAATTACTCCGATTATGTTCCTGGGGTTGTAACTAAAATGGTTTCTATTGGAGAAAAGACCGGAAAAATAACAGAGTCATTGGAGGGTGTGAGTAACTTTTATGAACAAGAAATGGATGAGATGGTTAAGAATCTATCTGTTTTGATTGAGCCTGTTTTAATAGTTGGTTTGGGAATTGGTGTGGCATTCTTAGCTTTCTCAATATTATTGCCGATTTATAGCGTGGTGCAGAAATTTTAAGCGTGTAGTATTATTTATTATTTAGTTAACGCATTAACGAGTTAACGAATTATGAAAATACAAAAATTCGAAGAATCAAATATTTGGAAAATAAGTTTAGTGATAACAAAAAACATTTATGATTTAACTGCTAAGGGAGATTTTTCCAAGGATTACGGACTCAGAGATCAAATTAGAAGAGCTACTGTATCGATAAGTTCTAATATAGTAGAAGGCTTTGAAAAGAATAATAATAATGAATTCGTTAGATTTCTCAAAATAGCCAAGGGTTCATCTGGTGAAGTTAGAAATCAATTGTATATTGCCCTTGCTATTAATTATATAAGTCAAGAAGAATTTGATAATTTAAATACCAAGTTAGAAAATATAGCTAATCAAATCGGAGGATTTATTGTTTATTTGCAAAAGAAAAAAATAAATAAAGAATTTCTCAAAAAGTAACTCGTTAATCCGTTAACTCGTTAACTAAATAATAATTAATTTCCCTAAGAAATGTTGTATTTCAAATTCTTGTGCTATAATAAATTCATTGAGCTGGAGACGTATAAAATAAAAACAAATTTAAATAAAATTGGGATGTTTAAAAATAAAAATAAAAAAATGAAAGGAGGTGAAATCAAATGAAAAAATTTAAAAGAGGTTTCACCTTAATAGAGCTTTTGATCGTTATTGCAATCATTGGTATTTTGGCTTCTATTGTTTTGGTAAGTTTAAGTAGTGCGAGAGAAAAAGCTAAAATTACAGGATTTAAGGCCCAAGCTCACTCACTGCAAGCCGCAGCTGTTTTGGCGTGTGATGATGTTGTTTTAGATGCTACTACACCACCGCAACCAGGAGGTACAGTATATTTAGATGCAACTAGAACTTTTGGTACTAATGACTGCGGACCAGCTGGTAGCGGAGATTTTTCTTTTACGGTAACTTCGGGAACCACTTTAACTGATCAATGTACTGCAACCGTAACGGATGAAGGCGTAACATATAATCCTTGTTAATAAGATGCTTTAAAAGTTTTGGATTTTTAGTCTGTCAATTTTTTGTATAAAATATTATTTGACAGACGAATAAATTTATTTAACTAAGGCTAAAAATAAAAATATGAAAGGAGGTGTTATAAAATGAAAAAAGGTTTTACATTAATTGAACTTTTGATCGTGATTGCAATCATCGGTATTTTGGCTTCTATTGTTTTGGTAAGTTTAAGTAGTGCTAGAGAAAAAGCTAAGATTACATCATTTAAAGCTCAAGCGCATTCATTGCAAGCTGCTTCTGTTTTGGCATGTGATAGCGCCGTTTTGTCTAATACTGTACCCGCTAATCCAACCACTAACAGTTATTTAGCAGCAACAAGAGGCTTTACATATGGAACATCCACCACAGACTGTGGAGCAATGGGTTCCGGTAATTTTCAATTTACTGTTGCTGCAGTTAATTTAGCTGCTCCAGGTTGTACTGCTACAGTTACCGATGAAGGTGTAACATTTTCTCCTTGTTAGGAATTGAGTTGATTTTAAATTTTCCGTCTGTCAAACTTTATTAAAATATTTTTTGACAGACAAATAAATTTAATATTGTATTTGAATAATTTTATTAATCATTTAGAATGAAAAAAATAAAAAAAGCTTGTCTGTTTAGTAGACAGGGCTTCACCTTGATTGAGCTTTTGATTGTTATTGCAATCATCGGTATTTTGGCTTCCATTGTATTGGTAAGTTTAAGTAGCGCTAGGTTAAAAGCTAAGGATGGTGATTTCAAGACATTAGTTTCTTCCGTCAATACATCAATTATGATGTGTTGTTTTAATGAAGAAATAATTCAATCTGTACCAGGGGGTGCCATTTGTAATCCTATTGATAGCGGGTCTGATTATCCTGATAATAGTAAAATCGGAAGCATTGTAATTAATTCTCCTTCGGGAGGGGATTGTACCGGAACAAGCGGTGTGTATGAAGTCATTGTTACGCCAGGAAGTAATAATACTGGAAATTGTTCAGGGGCTATCATTAATCAGACTGGAGTTGTGGGATTTACGGACTGTTAATTTTTTAAATATTTATTTATGACATTACTGATTTTTTTTATCTTAGGTTTGATTATTGGGAGCTTTCTTAACGTAATAATCTATCGCTTAAGATTGGTTGATACTATTTTGGG
>DNVQ01000047.1 GCA_003507475.1 Candidatus Moraniibacteriota bacterium
CTGTCAAAAAGTTAGTAAAAAAAGCTTTTAATAGTAAGTCTTACATTTTAAGCACATAACAAATAAAACCATTCATTTTTCCTATTAATAAAAAACCACCCTTAATTCAGGCGGTTTTTTATCTAAGGTTTTTCTAAAATTATTTTACTTGCAATCCAGGTCCCATAGTTGAACAAAGAACCGCTTTGGCAATCAATTTTCCCTTTACCGCTTCTTGCTTGGATTTTTCAAGCGCGTCAATCAAAGAATCAAAATTTTCTTTTAATTGAGCTTCCGAGAAAGATACCTTACCAATAACCTGGTGAACATTTCCAGTATTATCATTTTTAAAACTTACTTTTCCTTTTTTAAGCATCTCTACAGCTTCCTTGATTTTATCGGTTACAGTATCAGTTTTTGGATTTGGCATTATTCCCTTTGGTCCAAGAATTTTAGCTACTGGAGCTAGTTTTGGCATCATTTCCGGAGTAGCCACCAAAATATCAAAATCAATTTTTCCCGCTTTAATATCATCGATCATCTCTGCTCCACCCACAACATCAGCTTTTGCATCCTTAGCCTCCTTAGCTTTTGTAGTAGTAATAACGGCAATTCTCTTAGTTTTACCTGTTCCATGTGGAAAAACCACTGAACCTCTAAGCTGTTGATCTCCTTTTTTTGGATCAATGTTAGTTTTTACATGTACTTCTACTGACTCATCAAAATTAGCGATCTTATTTTCTTTTACAATCGTAATTGCTTCTTCTAGAGAATAAATTTTATTCTTCTCTATTTTTTCAATTATTCCTTTGTACTTTTTTCCTCTTCTCATATTTTTTCGTGGTAATAATGAAAATAGTTTATAAAGTTCGTAAAGTTATAAAGTTTTTAAATTTAATTTTAAACTTTTGACTTTTAAACTGATTTCCTCCCACAAATATTTAAATTAATTAACTTATTATTTTGAGTGATTGAAAAACTTCTTCAATCACTCATTCCTCCTCAATTTTTGTAAACAACATCTTTGAGCTCGAGAATTTCTCTTATTGGTTGACGAAATTCTTTATCGGTAGCGCCATAAGATTGACTTGTCCATGAACATATCCGGTTATAATCCTCATGCTCATTAAAGTTAACTGCTATAGCGCCCATTACATCCGGCTTTCCCAGCTTGTCTTCAGCCTCAATCCATCTTTCAGCAGCACAGTCAACGGCATTCTGGTGACAGAATGACCTTCCGCTTATTTCCGTTGGTGCAACTAAAAATATCCCCGCATTCATCCAGCCAACAAAGTTATACGCATGATCTTTACTCAGAAGATCTCTTTCGTATTTCCTCCAATTATCACCATCTTTCTCCAACAAAAAAATTTTCATTACTCACCCCCTTGGCTCATGGAGCCCTTTTGTCCCAAGGAAAATATCCATACCTCTTTTTATAGCCATCCAAGACGAAAAAATAAAAAATGCATGCGATAAAAAATGATATAGAAACAAACTTAAATAGGTTATTCCAATTCAACTCCGAAAGAAAAACTGCTCCCATAAAAAAAATACATAGGAATGCAAGGAAAAATCCCACTTTTACCTCAAGTGAAACAACCCATTCGTCACGTTCTTCGTAAAATGGATTCTCCTGTTCTTTATTCAATACCATCTTTAATCTTTCAAAGAGCTCATTTATTTTTTTCATCATCCCTCCTTTTGAATTCGTGATTTCTCAAATTCTTATATTCCTAAATTCTCGATTTTTTAACCCTCAACTTTAATCCCCATTGATCGAGCTGTTCCTTCAATAATTTTCATCGCTGCCTCCACATCATCAGCGTTTAAATCCTCCATTTTTTTCTGCGCAATTTCTCTAACTTGATCTTTGGTAACTTTTCCAACCTTATCTTTCAAAGGATTACCTGCTCCCTTCTCAACTCCAGCGGCTTTTTTTAGCAAATCTGAAGCAGGAGAAGTTTTCATTATAAATGAAAAACTTCTGTCTTCATTCACGGTAATTTCCACCGGCACGATATCTCCCATTCTGTCTTGGCTCTTATTATTAAATTGAGCGCAAAAATCTTGGATGTTAACACCATGTTGTCCCAAAGCTGGTCCTACTGGTGGAGCTGGATTTGCTTTTCCAGCTGGTATTTGAAGTTTTATAACTGTTTTTGCCTTTGCCATTTTATTAGGTATTTAGCTAGTAGCTTCTTAGCTAGTAGTTAATTGTTATTAGTGTATTAGTAATTAGCTTTTTAGACAGTAGATTTTTAGGCTGGCTACAAGCTAACCCCTACAATCTACAAGCTAAATAATTATATTTTCTTAATTTGTAAAAAGTCCAATTCAACCGGAGTCTCTCGACCAAAGATTGAAACTGAGACCTTAACCTTTCCTCTCTCCTCGTCAATTTCCCTCACCTTTCCATCATGATCTTTGAATGGTCCATCGGTAATTTTAACTGATTCTCCTTCTTTAATATCCAATTTGTATTTAGGCTCAGAAACTCCAATTCTTTTCTTAAGAGCCTTAACTTCTTCCGGATCAATAGGAGTCGGAGTTGTTCCTAGACCAATAAATCCTGTAACATTGGGCGTGTTTCTAACCACGTACCAAGAAGCGTCTGTTACAATCATATCGACTAAAACGTATCCCGGATAAATTCTCTCCTCTACCGTTACTCTTTTACCACTCTTAATCTTAATCTTTTTTTCCTTGGGAACAATTACATCAAAAATTAAGTCCTGCATATCCATAGATTCAATTCTCTGCTTTAGATTATATGCCACATTGTCTTCATATCCGGAATAAGTGTGGAGTACATACCAAGCGCGACCATGATGTTGAGTTTGTTTTGCCATTTTATTAGGTATTTAGCTATTAGTTATTAGCTAGTAGCCATACTTAGATTATTAGTGATTATTTTTAGCTTTTTAGCTCCAAATTAGTGTTTCGCTCCTTAGTATCAATTAAAAATATTAATACTACCAGCTAAAAACTAATCTTCTACAAACTATTTTATAATAAAATTCTTCAAAATTGCGCCGAAAAGGTAATCCAAACTTCCCAAAAACAAAGAAATTACCACACTTACCGCAATTATTATCAGGGTATAATTCAATGTTTGTTTCTTAGTAGGCCAATTAACTTTTAATAATTCCGCCTTTGCTTCAATAACAAAATCAAAAATTTTTTTCATTGATTTTTCTTAATTTTTATGGCTATTTTTTAGCCTTTTTTAAAAAGCCTTTCGAGGCTTTTATGTAATAAATATATAGTATATTGGGGAATTTGTCAAATGTGAGATCTCTACGAAATACGAATTTTACGAAATTACGAATTTCCTCTTATTTTTTACCCGAAAGCAACCACATTATTTCTCTCCCAAAGAGGCCCAACATCTTTTGTGCACGAGGTTGTACTCCTGATTAACATAAAATAGATTAAGTTAATTTGGCATTATTTAATTGACATTTTAAAGAAAGAATGAGTAATATGAGATCAGTTCTATTAATCGCATCTTATGCAAAAAGATTAAATTTTTTCCAGGGAGGATGCCATGAAAGCTTTCTATATTAACGAGCATGGGAAATTGGTGCCCTACAACAATTCTGAAATAATAATTGGTGACGTCTTCAGGTTCTTGTATTATGCGCTACCCAGTGGTGGAATTTTGATCATGGCATTTATGGATTTTCCGGCAGGCAAATACCATACAGAAATTCATAAAAAAGTTTCTGGCGTAATTATTTCCGAGGATCAAAAGCCTGTTGGTGCTGGACTCTTATCTATTTCTCCCAAAGGAGTAAGATTTGAAGATTGGGAAAGCATGACCATGGAAATAAAAACGCCAAAAGAATATCGCCATGAAATTATAGATTTCTTTTTGCGCTGAGGACTAAGAAGACTATGTATTCATGATGGCCGCCAATTTCGTACAAACGAGATTGGCGATTTTTTATTTCGCAAAAAGCAATAAAACAATTGCACCTCCTCAATGACTCCTATAAAAAAAGGTATGTCTTTGCGATGTTTAAATTATCTCTAAAGATGATTTAAAACTCCTGACGTGGTAATCCAGGAGTATGTTCAGTTAAGAGTTCTATTTTTCTGGACTGCCGCGCAACTTGAGAGTACTCAAATTACTCGCAGAGACACAAGAAAAATAAAAAATATGAGGAAGCCAGTAAGGAGTTACGAACAATTTAACCCATCAATTAATTAACTATTTGACTATTTCTTATTTATCAATTTCAAAACCTTTGGGATCTTTTTGAAATCCTTTATTAAAGTCTCGCGCAATCCCCCATTATAAAGAGCAGCAGCTGGGTGATAAAGTGTAAAAAAAGTTTGCTCACCCAAACCGGGATAATTTCTCTTAATTGCTTTTCCATGAACCTCTGATATTTTTTTATCTGGTAAAAATAAATTCATCGAATGCCGGCCCAAGGTTATTATTAATTTCGGCTGAATAATTTTTATCTGTCCCTCAAGCCATGACCAACAAGCTGCTTTTTCTTCGGAAGTGGGATCACGATTTTCCGGAGGGCGACATTTCACTGTATTAGTAATATAAACATCTTCTCTTTTTAATTTTATAACTGCCAACATCTCATCCAGAAACTTTCCCGCCGCTCCTACAAATGGCACACCCAGCTCCTCTTCTTTTTTTCCGGGGGCTTCTCCGATAAACATAATCTCAGCGTTAGCGCTCCCAGAACCTGGAACCACTTGCTTGCATTGGCTTCTTAGAATGCATTTTCCACAAGCCAACATTTTTTTATTTAATTTTTCTAATTCTTTCTCCTTTCTCATAACTTTGAATTATAACTTTTAACTTTGCACTTTGAATTTTTAACTACTGCAGGTCATGCACTCTTATCAATTCAAACTTGTCAGTCTTAGTATCCCACACCGCAAAAGTAGGCAGATAAATTTCTCCCGCCACATTGCCCGGATTAAGCATGGTGCAATTAAATATATATTGATTTTTTCTAGCTTCAACAAGCTCAGTCCAGGGCTTATGAGTGTGTCCATAAAAAACGAAGTCATATTTACCGCTCTGGGCCAAGCGCCGAGCTTTATCGGGATAATGAACAAAAGCCACTCTTTTTCTTTCAATCTCTATTTCCCCAAAATCTCTAAACAAATTTATATTTTTATAAACATCTACATATTGAAATTCTCTAAGTTGCTCGTTATCCATATTGCCAAAAGTGTAGAAAATTTCTCCTTTAGATGAAGAGTTAAAATTATCAGCCATGAAATCCAAAGTTTCATCCGAGGCCAAGTCTCCGCAACAGATGATTTTTTTTATTTTTTCCCGCGCGCAATAATCCAAAACCTTTTTTAAATTGGTTTCATTATTGTGAACATCGGAAATTATAGCTATTTTCGTATAAACCATATTAACATATTAGCCAAAGGGTTTTATATTAAAGTTTAAATCCTATTTTATTGCTTTTGCTTGGCTTTTCCCCGGCTTGAGCGATAAGAATTTTTTTTATAGCATCAAAAACGGCTTGAAATTTATTGTCATATTTTCTTTCCATTGTCTCTATTTTTAAGCGCAATTCTTTATTATTAATAATCATTTCTCTTATTTTCGTGAAAGTGCGCATTATTTGAATATTAACCTGTATGGCGCGCTTGCTCTTTAAAACACTGGATAGCATAGCCACTCCTTGTTCAGTAAAAACTAATGGCATTTTTCTTAGACCCATCTTTTCCACATTGGATATCACAATTTGTGATTTCCAAATATTAAATTCTGATTTGAAAAGCTGAAACATGAAATCTTCTGGAAAACGATCTTTGTTTCGCCTGACAGCTTGGTTTAAAATTCTCGTTTCAACGCCATAAAGAACAGCCAAATCCCTATCAAACATGACTTTTTTACCTCTTATCAAAAATATTTTATTTTCAATTATGTCATCTGGTATGGAAATTTTGTTTTTCATGTTTTTATTTAAAAATTTAAAATTATTATTCCCGCAAAGATTTTAACAATTTTATATCTTCCACCACCTCATCATGCTCAGTTTCCAATATCATATCAATCTCATTTTCTTTGGCGAAGGAAACAATTTTTTGAAATGCTTCCAGTCCAATTAAGCCCTGGCCAATATGAGCATGTCTATCTCGATTAGAACCACATTCAGTCAGACTATCATTGGCATGGATTAATTTAATATTTTTTATTCCAATTTCTTTCTCAATTTTTTTGATAGTTTTATCAAAATCCCGCCAATCATAACCCGAGGCAAAACTGTGCTGAGTATCCAGGCAAATCCCGGCAATATTTTTATTTTTTACTTTTTTTATTATATGCGCCAGCTCTTTCAGATCATCTCCAATTATCGCGCCTGCTCCCGCACTATTTTCCAATAATAATTTGGCCGGCCCGACATAGCCCTCCAAAGTTTTGATTAGCATCTCGATTACTTTTTCTCGTCCCACTTCCTCTCCCAGATCTTTGGCAGAACCTAGATGAGTCATCACATATTTTGCGCCAAGCAAACTAGCCCTTTCTAATTCTTCTTGTATTGCTTTGACTGAGCCATATTGAATCCTGTTATTTCCCGAAGCGAAATTTATGTAATAAGGTGCATGAATATAGACCTCAGCAATTTTAAATTTTAAATTTTTAATTTTAAAATCCTCCACAATGTCCGGAGTAACTTTGGAAGAATTGCCTCCTTGTGGAGAACGCGAGAAAATCTGCATTACTTCGCAACCCAAATCATAAGCTCTTTGAGGCGCTTTATCTATTCTCCCATTAATTGATACATGACAACCTATTTTCATAAAATTTCTCCATCGATTGACGGATTAACACATTAATATACTAACATTTTATAAGCATAATTTCCAATTAGTACTAAATTTATTAATTTTCAATATTTGCAAACAATATATATTTTATTTAAATTATTACTTTTTCATTTTTTCGACATTTCATTTGACTCTTTTCTCTAATTATACTAATATTATTTGGGTTTGATAAATTAGACATTTTTCAACTACTACCTTGGAGGTATCTATGAAAACACAAGAAGAAGAATTCAACCCCTTTACAGGACTTCTAACCATTGAAGCGGTTGAGGCGAAATTGGACGAAATATTAAAACTATCAGGCGTTTTCTTTCAGGAATCACGTGACCCAAATGAAATAAAAAAACTTGCCCAAGAAGCTATCCAAAAAATTCAACAGAATTGAGGATGGTCCTTATGATGCCAGTCACACAAAACGGAAGCACGACCAAGTCGTCCTTCCGTTCGTTTTTTTATATAGAAAATTTTAATATTAAATCAATAACTTAAAATAAAAATTTATAAATTTTATGCCAGATTAGTTTTAATTTGTTATAAATAACCAGAGGTACAACCTCGAAAACCAAAGAGGTTGAACCTCTTTAAAATAGGAGTAAATTTAGTTAATTGCATATTATTTGCATATTCGCGTAATTCGCACAAATTCGCATCATTTGTATCATGTTAAACGATTTTCCATCCCTCCTTATCCTCCACAATCTTGCCCTTTATCTCAAAACCGCTAGCGAGTTTATGTCCGCCGCCTCCAAATTTATGAGCCACTTCCGACACATCCATCCCTTTATATTTTTCACTTCGCAAACTTCCTTTAATAATTCCTCCATCGCGCTCAGATAAAACCAATGAAAAATTAGTATCTGGCACGGTATTTAAAATTGAAGCTATTTCGGCTATATCTTCATAAGTCGCTTGGCATTCTTCTAAATCTTTTTTAGTTATCACAGTAGAAATCATTTTATTTTCCGGATTTATTTTGGCTTTCTCCAAAGCGCGTCCCCACAATTTTAAAGTTGAAAAACGATTGCTGGAAAAAATCATTTTAGAAATTTTAGCCACCGATGCTCCTCTGTTTAATAGTTTAGCGACCGTATGCATTACCTTGGGGGTAGTATTGGAATGTTGCAAATTACCAGTATCACCCAATATTCCCATCAAAAGAAGCGTAGCTATTTTACTGTTGATTTTTAAATTATGAAACTCAAAAAAATCAAAAACTATTTCCGAAACAGATGAATAACTTGCATCCACAATGTTTAAATCGCCTTCGCTTTTTACATCAGGATGATGATCAATTAAAACGATTACTTGATTTTCACTAAATCTATCGCGAATTTTTTCAAACCCTCTCTCCACGCTGTCTAGCGCGATAACCGAATCGAAACCCTCTAAATTAATTTTATCTGGATGCTGCAAATCATGATAAATAAATATTTTTATATATTCCGGCATTTGATCGAAACAGGCCACTTCCACATCTTTGCCGATTTCCTTTAAATAATAATAAAGAGCAAGATTTGAACCAATAGTATCGCTATCCGGACGGCTGTGCGCAAAAAGCAAAATCTTGTCAGATTTTTCTATTATGTACTTAAGTGTATTAAATTCTTTTTTAAACTTCATAAACTTACAGTGTACTCGTAGCGGTCAAACCGCCATCTTAGAACACTTAGCTACTTAAACAAAAAGGTCAACCACAAAGATCGACCATTTAAAGTTTAAAATCGCAAAACTACTCGTCTTCTATTCGTTTTCTATCTGCTTCAAAATTTTCTCTATTTCATCAGCTTCAACTTCAGTTTTGTCCAATTTAAAAACCAATTTTGGAAGTACCTTCATGTGCAATTTTTTATTTAAGATTCTTTGGATATTGCTCTTTTCATTTTTTAATGCCGTCATTACATAATCGCCTTCTTTTTCCGGAAAAACGCTTACGAATACGTTAGCATAACGCAAATCATTAGTGGTGTCAACCTTAAACACAGTCAAAAAAACACCTGGCTTTAAATCAAGTTCTCGGCTTAAAATCTCCCCCAATTGCTCTCGGATAAGAGAATTAACTTTTTGCATTCTGAAAGACATATAGTTTAGCTTTTTAGGTTTTAGGTTGTAGTTTTTTAGAGTTAAAATATAAATAATAGTTTCAAAAAATAATAAGCTACTACGCTAAATTGCTACTTAACTGATTTATAATTTTCTCCTCACTTCTTCTTCTTTATAAGAATATAAGACATCATCTACCATAAGTTTTGTTCCTCCTGCGAAAGTGATTCCACATTCATTTCCGGATTTAACTTCATCAGTAGGCTTTTTGTTTTGTTGTAAGTTTTCCAATACGCCCTTTCCGATTACTTCCTTGTCTCGCCTTACTTCCAGTAAAGATTTTTTAACTATCTTCCCTTCAATTACCTTTCCTCCTACAATCATATCGGTTTTTCCGTGCTTAAAGACAGCCAAAATTTTCATTCTTCCAAAATCAGTTCTGACAATTTCCGGAGGCAAGAGATCAGCCATATCATTCTTTATCACATCTACCAATTCATAAATAACATTATAAGATTTTATAATCACATTAGATTTTTCGGCCATTCTTTTGGCTACTGTCGTAGCTGTAACACTAAATCCATAAATAATTGCGCCTGTGCTTTCGGCCAGCTTAACATCCGATTCGGTAATATTTCCCACTCCGGTGTTTACATATTCCAAAACTACCTCATCTGATTTTATAGCAGAAATAATCTGATCAATTGCCTCAAGAGATCCTGGAACATCTGCCTTGATAATTACACTCAATCTTTTCAATTGATCATTATCTAAATTCTGATAAAGATCTTTTTTGCTTCTAATTATGTTTCGGCCATTTGATGAACCAAAGGCTCCCTTGGATCGCATTCTTAAAACAGTTTCTTTTTCCGCTACCTGAATAATATCATTAACTTCGGGAGTGCCATTGATACCCATAATTATAACAGGCTCAGAAGGTCCAGCTGATTCTATTTGTTTGCCGGTAAAGTCTTCCATTCTTTTTATACGTCCAAAAGTTTTTCCAATAACGATGTCTTGACCCACCTTTAAAATTCCGGTTTTAATCAAAACTGTTGAGATAGGTCCTGACTTAGGATCAAGGTGCGATTCTAAAACTACTCCCAAGCCATTATTTTTTCGACTAGCCTTCAACTCAAGAACCTCAGAAACCAACAGAATACTTTCCAATAATTCCTTGATTCCGATATTGTTTTTGGCGCTGATTTCATTGGCAATCACATCTCCGCCCCATTCTTCAATTACAATCTCCAACTCAGCTAATTCTTGTTTTACTCTCTGAGAATTAGCTTCAGGTTTATCAATTTTATTTATTGCCACAATTGTTGGGATTTTCTTTTCTTTTAAATAAGTTATTACCTCTCTGGTTTGCGGTCTCACTCCGTCATCCGCCGCCACTACCAATATAGCCACATCGGCGATACTAACACCTCTTTCGCGCATCGCGCTAAAAGCTTCATGCCCAGGAGTGTCCACAAAAGTAATAGTTTGTCCTTTTTTCTTTACTTGATAAGCGCTGATGTGCTGTGTGATCCCCCCTGCTTCACCGGCAGCCACATTTCCCTTGCGAATCGTATCCAAAAGAGTAGTTTTACCATGATCAACATGTCCCAAAATTGTTACAATCGGAGCACGAGGCGGTAAAACTTCATCTGATTCCTGTTCCTTTTTGCAAATGTCAGTTAGTTTCTCCAAAGTTATAGCTTGCCCTTCTTCAATTTCCAAATCTTCTTCTGTCTTAAAACCCAAATCTTGAGCGATGATGCTAGCTGTATCAAAATCAATTTCTTCGTTAATAGTAGCCATTATTCCATTTTTCATCAATTCAGTAATTACAACAGAAACAGACAAATTCAAAATCTCAGCAAACTTTTTTACAGTTACTGGATTGGGAATTTTTACGGTCTTTAATTCTTCTGTTTTTACTTCTGTCATAATAATAAAAAATGATATAAATCCTGTCGTTCGCGAACGACTGGATAAATCCCGTCACTCGTGAGTGACTGGATAAATCAAAACCACCCTCAGGCAGGTTGATATATATGAGTTAATTTAATTTATCTTATCCTTAGGCTAACATTTAAAAGCCAAGATGTAAAGTAAAATTTATAATTATNNGAGTTAACGAATTTATTAAAAAGATCGAGACCTCTCAACTCGTTAACTCGTTAATGCGTTAATAAGCAATGAAAAATTGTATTTAGAAATATTGACAAAAAGGCAAAAATATGCTAGTATTATATGTTATCAGATATATTGCCCTCTTAGTGTCCAAAACGGCATTTAGGCCCTAAACACGAGAGAAAAGGCATATTGATAGCAGGGGCGAAACTAAACTTGAGCCTCTAAAACGGGCTCTTTGACAACAGAATAAAAAAGGAGAAAAAATTATGTTTAGCTGGATAATACTCACAATAGTAATTACATTTTTTCTTATTGCACTTTTTCGCACTATAGTTTTTAAAGTTCCCGATGTTTACATTGGTCTTCCTTCAGATTTTTTTAGAGGACGAATCAAAAGAAAAAAAGAAGAAGGATACGAAATGGGAGATAGATCAAAAAAAAGTGGCATTTATTATTCAATGCCAATTAAATCCCCCTATTCTGAAGGAGTAAATTTTAAGCCACCGTGGTGGTCTGTTAAAATACTATCGAGAAACACTGAGACTAGAACCATAGAGCCGCGAGAATTTCCAGTTGGAAAAGGCGGAACCGTTATAGTAAGTGGCGTTATTCAGTATAGGATATCTTCCAGATCAGCCTACCGCTATGAAGAAGTAAATAAAACTGCCATAGAAAAAGGTCTTGATTCTGAGATTGAACAGATTATTCGTGGAACACTCGTTGATGAAGACGTTGATAGTGCCATAAAAAAAACTTTTGAGATTTCAGATAGTCTTGAAAGATTATGGAAATCAACCGACATAAGAACAAGGGAAGAAAAGGAGAGATCAGATGAACTCAAAGTGAAAAAAACTGAAAAAGGACTTACCGCAGAAGAAGATCTTGAGCTTTCTCAAATTTGCAACCCTCGTTCTAGGGATTTATTTGGAACACCAGTTACTTATGCCGAGCAGTCTTATGGCATAGAAGTTCTCAAAGCTAAAATTGAAAGAGTTGATCCCATAAAAGAACTCAAGGATGCTCGTGATGCAAAACAGACAGAGACCTACCAGAAGGAGAGTCAGAGCACAGAGTTTGCGCATTTACTGGAGAAGGTTACCTTACTAAAAGCTACTCTTCCTAAAATCTCTGATGCAGAAGCATGGGAAGCTATCCAAGTATGGCAACGTCAAACCACTAAAGACATTAAAACAATTAAGGTCGAAGGCACGGACTCCTTAACTGGAATTCTGGCTGGACTATTCGCTGGAGGGAAAAAAGATGACAAAAAAGAGTAAAATTGCTTTTTCTATCGCATTATTGATAGCGATCGCCACTGCTCTGTATTATTTTTGGGGAGTGTATAGTCCAGAAATAACTACGCCCCAAATAAAAAAACCGCTAATCGCTACAACTCATTATGTAATAGCGGCAATTATTCTCATACTTACCATTATCATGTTGGCAATCAGCCATCCAAACTGGTTTCTACCGTCATTAGTTTTTGCCCTATTGATTGTAATTACAGTTGTGATTTTTGAAAGTTTTGAAAATATTCCAAAGATAACTTTCCATAAATCAACAACGGCAGAAACCGGAGTGAAATCCAAAACCAGAGAACCCGCTTCGTCTGAATGGAAAGAAACTGAAAGAATAGTGATTAATTTCTCTAGATTAAAAATGAAGAGATTTAGTCAAAAACTTAACTTTCCGATAATTCCGGTTTTCCTAAATAGTAAGTTAGAAACTGGCGATTATCGGATAAAGTTAACTGGCAGTTGGGAGTTTTTTATGTCCAGCGGAAATTGGAGACAATTTCCTTGGCAAGGAAGAACTTTGCCCAATAGCTTGCCGGAATACCGCCCAGACAAAGAAAAAGAGTTCTGTGCAGTAATCCTTCTTAATAACGGAGAGGATATCACTCCTGTTAGCGATGAAGGGTTTCTCCTTACCTCTACAGGTTCTGTAAGCTTATCACTCAAAATTAATTTATTAATGAGAGCTGATGAATTTTACTCTGATCGCATAACTGACAGAGCAAGTAAGCTCACGTTATCCAACTCAGAGAAGGAACCTTTAACAATAATTATTGAAAAAGAGGTGGAGAAATAATAAAGCGGGAGCTCGCAATGCGAGCACCCGCTTTTTAAATTTAGATTTAAATTGCTATCGTTGTTGGAGGCTATTTATTATATTTCAATAAACTCTCTAATAAATATTCTATCTAAGTTAGAAGAATATTATTAAGATTTTTGCAATAAATAGACCTTGGGACCAACCCAAATCTTTCCCGCGCCTCTACATGCTGAACAGGGACCCGTTTCCCCATCTTTATTTTGCTGAGTAATGCCATATGATTTCATACAAGCAGCACAACCACAGGAACCTTTCCCCTTGCAATGTTTGCAACTACTAACGGTTGCTTCTTCCATAACAAATCCTCCAAAGTTAAATTTAGGAATTAATCTCTATTATAGAGAAATTACAATTTATATTATTCTAGAGAAAAAATTAGAAAAATGCAAGAAATATTGTAAATTATATAATATAACTGCAAAAATATATTTTAATAAAAAATAACAATGATTCAGTAAGCAACAAAAAATATTTCACAATTATATTAATAAAAAGTGTAAAAATAAAAAATTTGTATACTCGGGAACTGCATATCATCCAATAAATCCATTTTACTAGTGTTTGATTATTTTATATTATTTAAATAATTAATAATACGATGTAAAAAAATAAATTATAAATTCTAAAAAAAAGAATATCCACCTAATACAGTTAGGAAAATAAACTTTTAATTTCTATACCCCCTACTTATCTTCTGAAGGCAAAAAGATCTAAAATTTCTTTCATACGGAGAAAAGGAGAAAAAGGACGCAAAATTTTTCATCTCCATGATTTAAGGAAGATGCAAAAACGAGGCAATGCCTCGTCTCTACATAAAGATAAAGTATATATAAAAAATTTATAATTAAAAGAAATTGGCTACTTGCTTGACTAGTACCAATGCTCCCAATGCTACCGCAATTCCAATAATCGCCCATTTGGTCATCTTCTTAGCGGTTTCAATTTGTCCTTCATTTCCTGCAGCAGTAAGATAAGCAATTCCCGCTGCTACCAGCATAATAATTCCGAGCACCCCTGCAATACTAAGCAAAAAATTAAGCACATTAAGCGCAATCTGAGCAATACTTGGCGCTCCAGTAAGGGCTGCCTCTCCGGATGGATCTGCCCCCAAGATATCATAAATTTCTCTAAGAAAAGATGGCGCTGCAATTCCAAGTGCCAGTCCAACTACCGCTGCAAAAATTGCACTTTTGCCTAATTCCATTCGCTTGTCATTGCCAGCTGAGGTCATATATATAAGCGCTCCAATCACGATAAAAACCATCGAAATAACCACAATTATTCCTTGCAAATGAACAAGCAAAGCAGCCAGCATACCATCTACAGTTTCATATACTAAAGGATTTTCAAAACAAATTGTATCGGAGCTACCAGTTGGACAAGAAGCTAAAGCAAAATTCGAAAAACCAAAAGATAAAAAAACTCCCATCAAACAACTTGCTAATATTTTTTTAAAACCTAAAATTTTCATTTTTATTATTAAAATTATTTTTTAATCAAGTAAGGTATAAACGGTTTTTAGAATAACAATTCCAATGAGCGCCACTATTACCCCCACAATCGACCATTTCATATTTCTCTTAGCTGTTTCAATCATATTTTGATCTCCTGCTGCCAGCATATATTGCATTCCAGAAATCACAAAGGCAATAATAGCGATAACTCCAACTATTCTGAGCATCCAGTCCATTACATTATAAATAACCGTTTCCACTGGATCAATCCCGCCAGGATCAGGCAATCCAGTCCCGGTTGGGATGCAAACTCCAGATGTGCTATCCCAAGTTCCCGCTTCAGGACAGGTAACTGCCAAAACATTTCCCGCAATAAAAAACGAGCCCATAATTAGCAAGAGTATTATTTTTTTATTTTTCATAAATTAATCAAAATATAACTAAAAGAAAGAACCTTCCAACATAGAATCAGCTGCTTTAATTATTACATAACCCATAAGAGCTACGATCACGCCAACAATTGACCAGGTCATAGCGGTTTTGGCTCTATCTATTTGGTTAGAATCCCCGGCTGCTGTCATATATAATATTCCGGAAATTACAAAACCAATAATTCCAATAACACCCACAAGCAACAAGAGCCAGTTCATTATGCTTATTATTATATCAGACAAATCATCAGATTCAGGCAAGCCAGTCCCCGTCGGTACGCCATACTGAGCAAAAACAAAGAAAGGCATTATTAAAAAAATAATACTTAAAAATTTCATCAATAATATTTTTTTACTCCTCATTAGCATAATTTTGGTTTTTTAAGACAATCCTAAAAAGTACTAGAATCACCTCCAAGCATAGCATTAACTGCTTTAATTATTACATAGCCCATAAGCGCCACAATCACACCGACGATTGACCAAGTCATAGCAGTTTTGGCTCTATCTATTTGGTTAGAATCCCCAGCTGCTGTAAGATATAATATTCCGGAAATTACAAAACCGATAATTCCGATAACACCCACAAGTACCAAAAGCCAGTTCATTATATTAGTAACAATTTGCAAGATACCTCCATCTGGCAAACCTGCATCCCCTGCTTTACTGAGACCATTACTTGTTCCCCCTGTCCATTGTCCAAACGCTATGGATGGAAAAATAAGCGCTCCAAAAATCAAACTATACATTATTTTTTTTGTTTTCATTTTTTTCAAGAGGGGTTATTTTAAAAAATTAAATCGATTAAGATAACCCCTAAAAAATTTATAATATAAGACATTATTTTTCGAAAAGCCACAAGTTATATTTGCCGTAAATTATAAATAATTCATTCAATATAAACTCGTCCGTCGTAGCTTTAGCGAAGACCGGATTAAACTAGAATTCAGATGATTGTCCTCCCAACATTGAGTCAGCAGCTTTAATAATCACTACTCCTAAAAGAGCCACTATTACTCCCACTATTGACCAAGTCATCGCTTTTTTAGCTGTTCCAATCCTATCTTCATCACCGGCAGAGGTAAGATAAAGAATTCCAGCAATAGCAAATCCTATCACTCCCAAAAATCCTACCATTCCCAAAATCCAAGACATGAATTTCTTTACAATGTCAGTAATACTTCCTCCTGGTAAAGTTGTGTCAGCTGGCGGGGCATAAGCCAATAATAAAGCTGGAGCAAATAATCCCAAAGCAGCAATTGAATAAATTATTTTTTTTATTTTTATTTTCATAAGCTCACCTCCTTTCAATTTTAATTTTTTATTTTTAACTTTATTTTTTGTCTCTGCGAGTAAATTTTGTACTCGGAATTTACGTGGCAGTCCAGTTCATTAAAACACATTTAAATCAGATATGTTTCTAGATTGCCACGAATAATTTGAGTACAAATTATTCTCGCAAAGACGGATCTCATTTTATTCTGTGAGGGATTAACGATAAATTAATGTTATTTTTATATTATTTTTTATTTCAGCAAAGATACTATTTGATTAAAGATAATCATCGCACCCAAGCCTACAAATATTCCAACAATACAATACAATAAATATTTTTTAGCTGACTTAATCTGATCTTCATTTCCTCCCGCTGTAAAATACATTATAGACGTAACTACTAATCCTATTATAACAAGAACTCCAAAAATCTGCAACATAAAATTTAAAATATTTGCCCCCACTTCCGCAAATGTCGGAGCATTGGCCATCACTTGAGCCTGAGCTGTTTCTATTATTTTCATATTGATTTAGTTATTAGGTATTTAGATGTTAGAGTTTAGCTATTTTATAAAAAATGAATTAAAAATATATTATAATTTATACTTTTTGAATCCATAAAAATATTCTTATACAACCTACTAACTACAAACTATTTAAACTATTTTCCCAAACAACTATCCTGATAACCTTGAACCTTTTCTACATAGTCTTGAGTTTCCTTAAAGCCCCCTGGATTTATTGGACATTGCCAAGCAGGAGTAATGGGACTGGGACAATCTACTGAGAGAGCGAATGGCTGTTTGGTTCCGTCAGAATTTACACCATCACCAGTCCCAGCGTTATATGCAGCTATTGAATCATCTAAACCTATATCATAGCCATATTTTGATTCATAAGCACTAATATTAGATTTATAATTATTATAAATTTCAGTAGCTTTTAAGATGCTCTCTTTTGGATTTGCACTCATTGCCTCGCATGTCATATTAGCAGTAGAAGGTTTCATTTGCATAATTCCGCAAGCACCGTGACTACTAGAAGGGATACTTGCATTACAATTACTCTCAGTCATTGCAATTCCCACCATTAAGCATTTTGTATTTTTATCTCCTGCTGAAGCTTGATCAAAAGCATCTTCATAATCCTGGCACTCTTTTGGAATTTTTTCATCTCCATCATCATCGGGGGTGCATACTTGTGTTAATGGTCCAGGACTTCCACCACTACAACCACTCGGACGCTGTGAGGTAATAATCCTAAACTGACTACCATTTTCACATTCGCTCCAAGTTGAATAAATAAAACTTGTACAGGTTGTTGGCCCATCAGGAACAGTTCCTCCTCCGCCACCACCACTACCACCATTGGCATCACACTGAAAATCATACCAATTAGTGAC
>DNVQ01000046.1 GCA_003507475.1 Candidatus Moraniibacteriota bacterium
TTGGAAAGCGTGCTGGCTTTAGAATGATCCTTGTCTCCTCCTTTGATATTATCTGCTTCATCACCCTTAATCAAAATATCTGATTTACAAATAGCGTAAGTGGCTGGATTAAGCTCCTGTCCAAAAAGATAGATATCCGCATCTGGATTAATTGTCTTTAATATATGTTCTTTGCTAGTAGAAAGCATCCCCCCCGTTCCGCAAGCACAATCATAAACTGTTTTGATAATATGTTTTTTCTTAAGGACTTCTTTATCAGGCGAAAATAAAACTTCCACCATCATCTCGATAACTTCGCGCGGGGTATAATGTTCTCCAGCTGTTTCATTGGATTGTTCAGAAAATCTGCGAATTAATTCCTCAAAAATATATCCCATGTCATGATTAGATGTTGTCCTGGGATGCAAATCAACTTTATCCAGTTCTTTTAGAATAAGAAAAAGCAAATTGCCACCCTCGAGTCGATCAATTTGTTTTTCAAAATCAAATTTAGCAATAATTTCTTGAATATTATCACTAAAACCATGAATATAATTTCTTAGATTTTTAGAAATATGCTTAGGATCTTCTAGCAATTTTTTTAAATCATATTGGGAGATGTTATAAAATCCAGTTTTAGTTGCTGCCTTCAAAACAGGATCCACATCCACCTTCCCTTTAAATTGATTATACTGCTCTAATACTTTTGTTTTTGTGTCTATCAAAATAGAATCCAAACGTTTTAAGACAACCAATGGTAAAACAACATCCTGATATTCATATTGTTTCCAACTGCCTCGCAAGAGCTCGGCAATATTCCAAATTAGTCCCGCTTTTGAAATTGAATTACTTTTTTCATTGATGTCGTTTTTTTTCATTGTTTTTATTTTAAATTTTCTTGATTAAATAAGTTCAAATACTCTTGCAAATAAAAAATTCTATTTTTAGATTGACCTGTTTTTTCGATAAACAATCCCAATCTTTCAAAGTCCTTAGCAATCACACTAGCTGTTTGAAATGTTACTGGAATTAGTTTTTCAATATCTCGCACACTGACAATTGGTTGAGAAAATAATTTTAATAACAATGCTTTACCGAATTTCTGACGCTTAATTCCCATTCCAGATTCAATTGTGTCCTCGTATTTTTTGCGTAACTCTATTATTTGCTCAAATGTCTCCTTCCCTTTTTTTGCTGTCTCGGAAACCCCAGCCAAAAAGAATCTTATCCAATGCTCAATATTATTATTCTCTCTCACAAGAGAAAGAGCATCATAATATTTGGTTCTATTTTTTTCAAAGAAATCAGAGAGATAAAGAGTGGGTTTTTTAAGAATTCCTAAATTTACTAATTGCAAAGTAATAATCAATCTTCCGGTTCTACCATTTCCATCTAAAAATGGATGGATAGTTTCAAATTGATAATGTCCCATAGCAATTTTTATTAACTCCGGTATTTCTAAATTTTTATTATACCAATAATGTTCCAAATCAGATAGAAGTTCTGGCAAATCAGAATTATGCGGTGGAATAAAATATGCATCCTTTAAAGTTGCTCCACCAATCCAATTTTGACTATGACGAATTTCTCCCGGTTGCTTAGCATAACCTCTTACTCCAGAAAGCAATATTTTATGAGTATCTTTTATTAAACGCATCGAAAAAGGTGGCTCATTGGGAGCTTCCATTTTTTCAATAGCATAGTTAATCGCTTTTATATAATTATGTACTTCCTCCCAATCATCTCTTTTTTCAGGTTTAACATCTTCCTCTGAAAGAAGAACTTCATCCAAATTTGTTCTAGTTCCTTCAATTCGACTTGATGTAGTAGCCTCTTTAGCAACATGCATTTGAATAAAAAAGTCCACATCTGGAACAAGGGTTGAATATGCATTTAACTCACCCAAATATCTCATGGAATCAGCCAATAATAAATCGATTCTTTTATCTTGCCATTCAAAAGGTTTATTAATAAAAGAAGGCATAAAGCTTTTGTATTGCTCCTGCTGCTTATATATACCCGCCTTAAATTTAGTTGTAGTTATCTTTGAATTTAATTTATTCATATTCAAAGTTTAGCAATTTACTTTGAATTTGTCAAGCACGTATTCAAAGTAAATTATATCATTTTCTTCTCTTTCAAGCTAAAAAAGCTGGTTTTGGTTATAATTATATGGTCAAGGAGTTCAATGCCCATTATTTTCCCAGCTTCTTTGAGCCGATTGGTGGTACTCAGATCATTGTCCGAAGGTTCAGCCCCTCCTGAAGGGTGATTATGGGCGATTATTATCGAGGCGGCGAAATTATCAATAGCCGGTTTAAAAACCTCTCGCGGATGTACCAAATTAGCATTCAAAGTCCCTACAGAAATAATTTCCTTGCAAATAAGTTGGTTTCTGGCATTTAAATATAAAACTACAAAGTTTTCTTTTTTAGCGGTTCTTAATTCTTGGAGTTGCGCTACTGCATCTTTAGCGGAGCTTATCACTGGTAAATTATTATCCTCTACTTCCAAGGCGCGCTTGGTCAATTCAAAAGCGGACAAAAGCAAACAAGCTTTCCCCGTGCCAATACCTTTGACTTTAGATAAATTTTCTAAATCCAAAGCTAATAATTTTTTAGTGGGAAATTTTTTTAATATTTCTTTGGAAATTTCTAGCACATTTTTCCCCTTAAGTCCGGTACGCAACAATATCGCCATCAATTCATAATCTCGCAAACACTCCACCCCTTTTTCCAACATCTTTTCTCTCGGCATCTCATGCTTGGACAAATTTTTTATTTTTGCCATATTTTTATTTTTTTACTGATAATAAAGTTGTAATCAAGGCGATCATCTGATTTTTACTGCTTGGCTTGCTTTCGGCAATTAAAAGAGTAAGTACGGTAAGAGCGCTAGGATTTATATTCCTCATTCCTTTTATTTTTGTTTTTCGTAAAAACCAAATAAAAGCAAAAGCACCGCTTCGCTTATTGCCATCACTAAATGGATGATTTTTTACCATAAAATAAAGTAGATGCGCCGCTTTTTCTTCAGCTGTAGCATAAACCGGTTTCCCGCCAAAAGATTGCATTACATTTCCTAAAATTCCTTCGATACTTCCAGCTCTTTTTTCTTGCGCAAATAATTCGGTTGCCTCCCCTTTTTTCATTAATTCGCTACGCAAATTAGTAATTGCATTTGTTAATTCTTCTCCGGAAAGCTTGATTGTTTTTTTGGTTGCTCCAACTGTTTTTAGATTATCTTTATCATAAGCATCCAGAGTCACCCAAGTGCTTGCAAATTCTTTAATAAGCTCCAAAACCATCTTGGGATCAAGAGTAATATGTTCCGGCAAAAGATTTTGTATACTAGCCACCGTTTGCATAAAATCCTCATAATTTTTAGCAATTTGCTTGCGATTAATGGTGTAACCTTTAACAATATGCTCCCTTAAAGTTTTTGTCGCCCACTGGCGGAATTCTGTAGCAGTTTTAGAGTTAACCCTATATCCAACCGATATAATAGCATCAAGATTGTAATATTTAATTTTTCGCCTTATTTTTCTTTTTCCCTCCAATTGAACTTGTAAGTATTCCTTACAAGTTGAACCCTCATTTAGTTCCCCTTCTTTAAAAATACTCTTTAAATGAAGAGTTATGTTTTGCGAAGTAACATTAAAAATCCTTGCCATTTCAGCTTGAGATACCCAAAATGTTTCATGCTTAAAATCCCCCTGAAGCTCAATAGCTCCAGATTTTGCCTGATAAATAATAATGTTTTTTTGTTGTTTCTTTTTCATAATTTATTTTAAGTATTTTATTTATTTATCTTATTTTACATCTTTTGAATTATTTTTACCATATAAATTTTATGTAGAGACGTGGCAGTGACGCGTCTCTCTTGTAGAGACGTAGCAGTGCTACGTCTTTTTTTGAGAGACGCCCCACTGGGACGTCTCTACGTGGGTTAGGCGAAGCAGTGCTTCGTCTCTACGTAAGGGGGGATGTTTTAGACGTAGCGATGCTACGTCTCTACATTTTCAACCCCCTCCCTGACCCTTCCCTTTTGAGTACCCCAGTCAGAATAATATCTGACGAGGCAAGCAAAGAGGGCGGGGAAGATTTTTAAGAATGGTAAAATGTTACCTTTTTTTCTCTGTTTCGTATTATAATAGTAGAGGTGATACCAAAATCTAAAAATAACAAATAAAACAATGATCACTAGTGAAATAGATGCTTTGGCCTACATCAAAAATGGCGACAAACAGGCCTTTGGTTTTTTATATGATGCTTATTTTAAAAAAATATATAATTTCGTTTTTTTTAAAACTTTGCACAAAGAAATCACAGAAGACTTAGTAAGCAAGATTTTTATCAAAGCGTTGGAAAACATAGAAGCTTATGATTCCCGCAAAGGAAACTTTGCTGCTTGGATTTTTACCATCGCCAACCGCATCATTATAGACCAATACCGCGCCCATAAAAACACCTATGATATCAATGATTTTTGGGATCTACCCTCGGGAGAAAATATTTTTGAAAACGTTTCCAATCAACAGCAAATAAAACAAATAAAAGATCAGCTTGGCAAGCTTGAACCCCTCCACCGCGATCTTGTCATAATGCGCGTCTGGCAAAATATGAGTTACCACGAAATCTCCCAAATCACCGGCAAAAGCGAATCAAGTTTAAAAATGATGTTTTCCAGAACGATAAAAAATTTGCGCGCCTCCACATTGCTTTCGATGATAATTTTAAATAATATAATCAATAATAATTAAAATCATATTCAAATTTATCTCTAGTATGTCATTCTGAAAAATAGATTTTTACTGCGATACGCCAACTGGCGGAGAGTAGATAAAAATCATTTACTGTGCCCCGTAGGCAATTTATTGTTCTTCTGGGGTTCAGAATCTCTTGCTTAATACCTGAGATCCTGAACCAGTGATTTTATACAAATTCACATTCGTTCATTTGATAAAATCTACTTTTNNTATGACGAAAATTTTCAAGTAAAACTAAAAGAACTTATTCTTGAAAAAATTAACCAATCCCCGATAGAAAAAAGTTCTACGTGGAAAAATATTTTTGCAGTCAGAAATCTGGCTGTGGGAAGTGCGCTTTTATTTATAATCGCAATCTCTAGTTTTGTATTTTTTAAAAAATCCGATTTGTCCGATAATAAACAAGTAACCGTCAAAGAAATTAGCAGTAACGCTTTTGGAGAATTGGGCAGTATCCCCGCAGATGTCAATCAGCCAATTTCCACCCAAGGGAGTTTATCTTATAATGCTCGTGAAGCAGTCAAAGTAGAGGGACGAGGCGGAGCCTATATGGATATGGGTTTTCCTAATCAATTCATCATCGCTTACAAGGGCCAACCCCTTACTCTCAATGAAAATCAAGCCACTGTCTTAAGAAGGATAAAAGAAATGAAAATCGATTCATTTAATAATCTGATTTCATCCCATTCCAACTTAGTAAATCTTTCTTCATTTGCCAAAGCTGAGTTGCAGTCATTCACTCTTTCTCAAGACAAACCCTTCGGCTATAATATAAGTGTTAATACGCAAGAAGGCACTGTTTCAATTGATCAAAATTGGTACAAATGGAATCCTAACTGCACAAACTATGGTTGTGGTGAGGAAAAACCTTTGGAAAAAAAAGATATGCCTAGCGATGAAGAAATAATTGCTCTGGCTGACGGATTTATCAAAGAGCACGGGATCAACATGGATAATTTCACAAAAGGAGAGGTAAATAAAGAATGGCAAAGATTTGCGCCAGAACTTTCCAGCGCTATGCCCTATATCCCCACTGATATAACCGTTACTTATCCGCGCAAAATTCAAAACAAAACTGTTTACAATCTCTATGGAGGAAATAAAGATGGAGTAATGGTAAACGTTAATATAAGACATAAGCGCGTAAGTGGTCTATATGGATTAACTACTCAAAAATATGAAAGCTCTCTCTATGAAGCAGAAACCGATTTTGGTCATTTGGTAAAAATTGCCGAAAGAGGAAATAATCAAAACAATTATTACCCTACCCCTATGGGAGATGTAAAAGTTTTTGATGCTCCTCAATCAGAAAAAGAAAACGAATCCAAAAAGAAAACCATTGAATTAGACACGCCCTCTTTTGAATTAGTGAGATATGATCATTATAAAGATTATAAAACCAAAGAATTATTGATCCCTGCCCTAGTATTCCCAGTCATTGATGCCCAGAAAAATAACTACCCGCAAAAAAACATCGTCGTCCCGATTATCAAGGGGTTGTTTAAATAAAATCGTAGAGACGCCGATTTATCGCGTCTCTCTCAATTTTTACGTAGTAGAGACGCAGCACTGCTGCGTCTTTTGTTAACCATAAAAATTACCTGCCCATATTTCCACAACGTTTCAGGCGGGCAAAAACCCTGAAAAGCATTCGCCTCGGGGCATCACTACCAAAAGTACTGTTAGTGTTTTTTTGAGATCCCACATAAGTAAATTTCTATAGCTCATTGCTTCGCTAAGAAATTTTACTTTCTGGCCCGCCTGCAATGCAAGCAAAGCTTTGCGGGCAGGGATGACACCTCGCTCGGTGTCAGTTTTTTAACGCTCCCTCTCGACCTGCCCGCCAATGCCTAATGGCTAATAGTAAGAAATAAACCGATATTGTATTAATTTTTATTTAATAAAATATTAGTTGATAATGGCAAGGCAGGCGGGGTTGATTTATTTTATTTTAGTCGCTCGCCTGCAGCGATATTGCATTTCGGGCAGGTAAAGCGTGGACTATGTATCTGATGTGTATTTAATCTTAATCGCGATGAATTTTTGTCTTTTTCTAAATTTTCTAGAGACGTGGCGGTGACACGTCTTTTTTTGAGACGCCCCGCCGCCACGTCTCTACATGGATTAGACGAAGCAGTGCTGCGTCTCTACGTGAGAAATATTTTAGACGTAGCAGTGCTACGTATCTACATTTTAAATTGAGACGCGATAAATCGGCGTCTCTACAATTAAAAATAATATAAACAAAAACACGCATTTATATTGCGTGTTTTTTATTGAAAGATTTTAAATATTATTTCCCTTCAAGCTTAAGTTCTTTTTTAGATTTTTTCTTAGCTGGTTTTTCTTCGATTTTTCCACCTGCTTTTTGAATAGCTTCGACAGAATATTTAGAAACCGTGATATCTTTAGAAATAGTAACTTTTTTCTTTAGTTCGCCATTTCCTAAAACTTTTACTCCGTTTTTAATTTCACTTTTTCTAAATATTTTTTTCTCTACCAAAGTTTCAAAATTCACTACGTTACCATCTTCAAATTGTTCATCAATAGTATTTAGATTTAAAATGTTTTTCTTAGGAACAATAGCTTTAAATCCTCTCACTTTCTTTAATCTTTTCATTAAAGAAGTGCTTCCTCCCTGGAACAATGGGTCAACATTTCCACCTGAACGAGCTTTTTGTCCTTTATTACCTTTTCCAGAATAAGTTCCGCGTTTTCCTCCGCGTCCGATTCTTTTGCGGTTTTTCTTGGGTTTAACTTTTAATTCATGTATCTGCATACCTTTTAAAATTATTTCTTATGGATTAGGCTTTAACTTCAAACTCTTTCAAAGCCTTGATTGTAGCTCTCGCCACATTCAACTTATTAGATGTTCCCAATGATTTAGAAACTATATCTTTGATTCCAGCCAAATCAACCACTGCTCTCACTGCTCCACCAGCCACAATTCCTCGCCCTTCCTTAGCTGGCTTTATCATAATTTTAGCGCTTCCCATTTTTACACTCATATCATAAGCAATTGTTCCTCGGCTAATATCCACATTGATCATATCTTTCTTAGCGTCATTAACTGCTTTACCGATTGCGTTTGAAACGTCTGAACCCTTTCCAACTCCCACACCTACTCGTCCTTTTCGGTCTCCAATCACCATCGTAGCTCTAAAGCTAAAACGACGACCTCCCTTTACTACACGAGTTACTCTAGCTAAATCCAAAAGCTTCTGTTCAAACTCAGGCTTTTCTCGCCTCTTCTTATCGGATCTAAATTTTTTTGATTTATCATCATTCATAATTTTTTTATAGTCTTAAGTATATTCGTTATATTAAAATTTAAGACCCTCTTTTCTCATTTCATCAGCTAGAGCCTTTATTCTTCCGTGATATCTGTAACCACTTCTATCAAAAACGATTTCACTAATTTTCAATTCCTTACATTTATCAGCTATTTCTTTTCCTACCTTAACAGCTCCTTCCATGTTGGGTTTAATACCCAAAACTGAAGAACTAGCTGAAGCCAATGTAATTCCTTTTTCGTCATTTATTAGCTGCACGTAAATATTTTTTAAACTTCTGAAAATAGAAAGTCTAGGGCAATTGGCAGTACCATTAATTTTAGCCCTAACTCTTCTTTTTCTGTGCAATCTTTTATTGTTTCTACTTATAATCATATATAATAATTTAAAATCTAAATAATTTTAGTCTTTAGGCGGAAGCTTTCTTTCCTTCTTTTCTTCTCACAATTTCTCCTGAATATCTAAATCCTTTTCCCTTGTATGGTTCAACTGGTTTAAGTGATCTAATCTCAGCTGCAAATTGACCCACAGCTTGCTTATCAATTCCAGAGATAGCCAAGGTATTGTTTTCAACTTTAGCTTCCAAATTTTGTGGAACCTCTACCTCTACTGGATGAGAAAATCCCAAAGCCATTTTTAATTTCTTTCCATTAACTTCCATTCTAAATCCCACTCCGTTTAACTCCAAAACCTTTGAAAAACCTTCAGAAACTCCGGTTATCATATTACCGATAAGTCTATTGGTGGTTCCCCACATTGCGCTAGCTTTTTTACTGCTATTGGCTCTGTCAACGGTCACAAGGTTATCTTTAATCTCAACCTTAACATCATGCGTAATAACTAGTTCCATTTTTCCCTTGGAACCGGAAACAGTAATTTTATTAGCATTCATCTCAACTGTTACGCCTTGTGGTATTTCAATTGGTTTTTTGCCTATTCTACTCATTTAATCATGAAACATATGCTATGGAACATCTTTTATTCCACATACCTATGTGTGTATTATATAAATTTTAATCAATTTTTCATTCTAAACTAATTTTCATTATTTAGCAACCCCATATCTTTTTTGGGCATTCACATCATATTCCCAAATTCCTACATTCCTAAATTCCCAAAATCGTAGAGACTACCAAACTTCACAAATCACTTCTCCACCTACTCCATTTTTTCTCGCCTCTTCACCGGTTATTACACCTTTAGAGGTAGATAAAATAGATATTCCTGCTCCATTTTTAACACTGCGGATATTCTCTCGGCTTATATATATTCTCTGTCCTTCTTTACTAATTCTCTTAATTGATCTTATAGCAGGAATAACAGTTTTGCTTCCCTCTTTGCTCTTATATTTTAAATCAATTTTTATCACATCAAACTTTTCATCCTTTGCTTCACTAACTCCTCCGACAAATCCGCTCTTTAAAAGAACGTTAGCAATCGCTTTTTTAATTTTTGAGCTAGCTAAAACAACCTCACTGTGTCCAGCAGCCTGAGCGTTTCTTATTCTAGTTAACATTTCACTAATTGGATCTAACATATTCTTCTTTTAATTTAAAGTTAATTCAATGATTATATTCTAACTTTCTTGCTTTTAATTATTTTACCAACTACTCTTTCTCACTCCCGGAATCTCTCCATTACTTGCCAACTCGCGGAAACAAATTCGGCAAATATCAAATTTGCGCATATACCCTCTTTTTCTTCCACACTTCCAACAACGACGAACTTCTCGTGTAGAAAATTTTGGGGTTTTTAGAGATTTAGCAATTACTGATTTTTTTGCCATACTATTATTTATCTAAATTATTCTTATAATAAAATTAATTAATTTTTTAACTATTTCTTATCTTGAAGAGGAAATCCCAGTGTTCTGAATAAAACATCTCCTTCTTCTTGAGTATTAGCACTCGTTACAACATTTATCTGTAATCCAAAAATAAATCTAGCATCTTCAGCGGAAATTTCAGGAAAAACTATGTGTTCTTTGATTCCTAAATTCAAATCCCCCTCCTTACTTACACTACTTACCTTCACGCCCTGGAAATCTCTCGTTCTTGGGTAAACCACATTATTCAATCTGTCAATAAAATCCCACATTCTCTTGCCTCTTAAAGTTACCTTGATTCCAACTTCTGAACCCTCTCTAACCTTGAACCCAGCAATTGATTTCTTTGCCTTGGTCATAAGAGGTTTTTGTCCGGTAATAGCTCTCATAACTTCCACCATCTCATTGATTTTCTCTTTTTCTTTTCCAAGTTTTCCAATTCCAATATTAACTACTACTCTCTTTATAGAAGGGATAGCCAAAGGATTCTTGTAAGCAAAAGTTTCTTTTAATTTTGGAATTACAATTTCCTTGTATTTAGTTTTAGAGCTAACGATTTTCATGTGATTCTCTACGAATTACGAACTTATACGAAATTACGAACGGCTTGTATAAATTGTAATTGTTTATTCAGATTCTTTTTTCTTATATTAAAATTATTTCAAATTCCTTTGCGGTACTAATTCGTAGTTTCGTACAAATTCGTACTTCGTAGGGACCTCTTATATATTCTTCTTACATTTTTTACAAACTCTATTTTTCTTTCCATCTTTATCAATTGCATATCCCACTCTGGTTTCTTTTTTACAGTTAGGACAAACTAACATAACGTTAGATACATCCATGGGAACAGCAATTTCTACTCGTTGACCTTTTTCACCATCTTTCTTTGGTCGAACATGTTTCTTGATTATATTCATTCCTTCAACCGTAACTTTTCCGACTGATCTAATAACGCGTAAAACCTTACCGCTCTTCCCAGAGTCTTTGCCAGCAATAATTTTTACTTTGTCATCTTTTTTAATTCTCATAAATTTAAATCTTATTTAAACTTCTATAACACTTCTGGTGCCAATGAAGCAATTTTATTAAATCCCCTTTCCTTAACCTCTCGCGCAATCGGACCAAAAATTCTACTTCCCTTTGGCTCAATCCCATCTACGATAACAGCAGCATTTTGATCAAATCGAATATAGGAACCGTCTTTTCTTTTTAGGCTTTTGGTTTGTCTTACTATAACAGCCTTAACCTTATCTCCCTTTTTTACGGATCCTCTTGGTTCGGAAGATTTTACAGAAGCTACGATAATGTCTCCTACATAAGCATATCTCCTGCGAGATCCGCCTAAAACTTTGAAACATTCAATTACTTTGGCTCCAGTATTGTCGGCCACTTTCAATTTTGATTCTGCTTGTATCATACTTTTAATTATATAAATCTCTAATCTACACTAATTTTTCCCTAATTATCTCCAATAGATTCGTGATTATTAGCGATTAGATTCGAGTCGATTTGTGATTTAAATCATTTTATAAAACTTGAAATGTCTTGCTTTTACTTATTGGTTTAGTACTAAAAAATTCCACCCTATCTCCTACCTTATATTTATTCTCAGCATCATGAACATGATATTTTTTAGTTGAGCGATATTTCTTTAAATATTTTGGATGAGTTTCGAATGTTTCAACAGAAACAACAATAGTCTTATCCATTTTATCGCTTACTACTACGCCCTTAATTAATTTATTCAATTTTTCTACTTTTTTCTCTGTCATAATTGTTATTATATATTATTTTTCTCTCTTACAACTGTCAAAATTCTAGCGATGTCCTTCTTTGCGTTTCTCAGAGCCTTATTATTCTTAGCTTGTTTTACAGAGATATCAAAAGCCAAAGCTTGAGCCTCAATTCTTTTCTCGCCAAGGTCTTTAGCTAATTCATTAATATTTTTTTCTCTTAAATCTTTAGTCTTCATAATTATATAAATCTCTAATCCACACTAATTATTTCGCTAATCCTCTCGAATTTATTCGTGATTATTAGCGAGTGGGTTTGAGCTCGATTTGTGATTTAAATCATTAGTCTCTTTCTACAAATTTGGTTTTTACTCCCAATTTATGAGAAGCTAATTCCATAGCTTTCTTAGCCAATTCTCTAGTCACTCCGTCCATCTCAAACATTACTTTTCCGGGTCTAACTTTGGAAACATAATGATCAACTGAACCCTTACCTTTACCCATCGGCACCTCATCTCCTTTTTTAGTCATCGGCTTGTCAGAGAAAATTCTAATCCAAATTTTTCCACCTCTCTGAATATGTCTAGTCATCGCTCTTCTCGCTGACTCAATTTGCCTTGCTGAAATTAGTCCTCCAGTCATAGCTTTAAGTCCATAAGTACCAAAACTAACCTTACTACCTCTGGTAGTCTTACCCTTTACTGGTCCTCCTCTATGGATTTTTCTATGTTTAACTTTTCTAGGCATTAACAACATATATTTTTTCTATAATTCACTTACAATATTATCTAAAATAAATCTTTTATTTAACTTTTTCTTCAAAAACTTCTCCTTTGTATATCCAAACCTTCACTCCAATTGCTCCATAAGTAGTTCTGGCAGTTGCTCTGGAAAAATCAATATCAGCTCTTAGGGTTTGTAGTGGAATAGTTCCTTTAGATAACCATTCTTTTCGAGACATTTCTGCTCCACCCAATCTTCCAGAAACTTCAACCTTAATTCCCTTTACAGCCTTGTTTTTATCAGTTTGGTCCAAGGTTGTTTTTAGAATTCTTCTAAAAGCTACTCTTTTTTCCAATTGCTCTGCTACTTGTTGAGCTACAATTGAAGCATTAGCCTCAAAATCTTTCACTTCTTTAATATCTATTTTAATAGCAGTCTTAGTTCCGCGGAAAAATTCTTTTTTAACTGCTCGACTTATATCCTCAATTCCGCTTCCACCTCTTCCGATTAGAACTCCAGGGCGAGAAGTTAATATTATTATCTTTATATCGCTTGCAGATCTCTCAATTTCAACATCAGCAATAGAAGCTTGCTTCCATTTTTTCATGATAAAATTTCTAACACTAACATCTTGTCTAAGATTTTTGGCCACATCTTTTCCGCCAAACCATCTAGAACGCCATGTTGTTGTAATTCCGATTCTGAAACCTCTTGGATTAACTTTTTGTCCCATATTATATTTCCTAAACGCTGTATAAACCTTTCGGCTATAAGCTATTTATTATTTTTTAGTCCTTCTTTTTACAATAAACTTATTACTATACTTCTTCTTGTTTCTTGTCTTTTTACCTAAGGCAATCTTTCCCCAAGGAGTCTTTGGATATTTAAGACCTACACCTTGTCGGCCTTCTCCTCCTCCATGTGGATGATCAACTGGATTCATCGCACTACCTCTAACAGCTGGACGAAATCCCAACCATCTCTTTCTTCCGGCTTTACCGATTTTTTCCACACCGTGTTCAAAATTACTTATTTGTCCGATAGTTGCATAACATTCACTGTTTACCAATCTAATCTCTCCCGAAGCCATTTTTAATTGAGCTTTCTTTTCATCAAGACCCATCAATAGAATTCTTGAGCCAGCGCTTCTGGCAAGTTGTCCACCTTTACCAATGGTAATTTCTACATTACATAAAGTTGTTCCAACTGGAATATTTTTCATTTGCATTCTATTTCCGTTGTCAAAACTAGCTATTTTATCCGCAACAATTGTCTTTCCGACCGCCATCCCCTCTGAAGCAATAATATATCTCTTTTCTCCATCTGCATAAGAAATCAATGCCAATAAAGCTGATCGATTAGGATCTTTTTCTATTGCAATAATTTTTCCAGGAATTCCCAATTTATCTTGCTTAAAATCAACTAGGCGATAATTTCTCTTGTGACCGCCTCCTCTGTGACGAACGGATATTTTTCCAGCCGCTCTTCCTGATTTCTTAGCTAAAACAGTCATCAAAGATTTCTCTGGTTTTTTCTTAGTAACGCCTTCAGGCTTAATAATGGACATATTCCTTCGTCCTGCTGCGTTTCTTTTGTAAACTTTAATTGCCATAATAATATAATTCTCTAATCTACGCTAATTTTTCTCTAATTATCCCTAATGGATTCGTGATTATTAGTGTTTAGATTCGAGTTCGATTTGCGACTTATGTACGCTTATGCCGATTTCCTTTTAAACATTTTTTTACTCCAACCTTTTTCTCTACTTTCTTTCTTTTTAGCATCCACTCGGTAATGACTTTTCTTATTCAACTTTAGAGTTTCATCTTTTTTAGTGCTCACTTTTTCTACAGTTTCTGCCGATCCTTCCGTCTTATCTTCAACTTCTGATTTTTTAGCAGATTTTTTCTTGGTTGCCTTCTTATCAACACCCTCTTTGCCTTCTAGTGTTATATAAACATGAGAACTTCTCTTCAATATCTCCGAGGCTCTACCGTATGCTCTGGGCATCCATCTTTTCATAGTTATTCCCTCTCCAACCTGAATATCGACAATAACCAATGATTCCTTATCTAAATTAAAATTATTTTGAGCATTCGCTACTGCGCTAAGAAGCATCTTCTTTATTGGCTCATTAGATTTCTTAACTGTATTATCCAATCTAAAAATGGCATCTTCAATATTGCAACCTCTAACAATATCAGCTGAAATTCTGACTTTTCTTGGTGATACTCTTAAATTCTTTAATTTTGCTTTAACCTTCATATGCTATAAATCTAATAAACTTTTATTAAAAAATCCTTTATGCTTTTTTGGCGGCCTTGGCTGCATCCATTTCTTTTTGCTTAGCAGCTTGCTCCAAATCTTTCTGTATCTTTCCTCCATGCTTATAAAATGTTCGAGTAAAAGAAAATTCTCCCAATTTATGTCCCACCATTTCTTCAACCACATACACACTGATAAACTTTCTTCCATTATACACACCAAAGGTATAACCCACCATTTCTGGAACAATAGTACAAGATCTTGACCAAGTTTTAATAGCATCCTTATCTCCAGGTTTCTTGTTCTTTATTTTATTCAATAGTCTTTCGTCTATATATGGACCTTTTTTTAAACTTCTTGACATGATTATATAAATCTCTAATCTTCTCGAATTCGCTCGCGAATTATCACGAATGCATTCGAAAAGATTAGTGAAAAATTAGTATTGATTTGCGATTAATGTCCGCATTATTCAAAAATTTCAATTTTATTTCCCTTCTTTAACGTTACAATTGCTTTTCTAACTGCTGATTTCATCCCGCTAAATCTTCCAAATCTTCTTTTCTTCTGAGGAATATTCACTATATTCACACTTTCCACCTTTACATCATAGAGTTTTTCTACCGCTACTTTCGCCTCTCTCTTAGTTGCTTTGGCTTTTAGGCGAAACACATATTTGTTGTTACTCATCAACTCTTGTGTTTTTTCAGTAATCCAAGGCTTGATTATAAATTTGTAAGCCATTTGTCCATCTCCTTTGTAAGCAGCTACTTTTTCAGTCTCTGCAATCTTCGCTACTTTCTTGGAAGATTTTTTGACTACTTTTTTATCATCAGCAACCTTCTCTTTGGAAGAAGATTCTTCAATAACTTTATCTTCTTCTTTTTTCTTATTAAATAAACCCATAAAATTCTAATTATATTTTTTTTCTAAATATTTTACTGATTCTTCACTTAATAC
>DNVQ01000034.1 GCA_003507475.1 Candidatus Moraniibacteriota bacterium
GCGAGATTTTCATTTTCGAGATTCTCAAGAGGAATCCATTTCCATTCCCTTATATCTTCCCCATGGTTTATTTCGCCGATTCTTTTGGCGAGATAATGAACCAAAATAACATCAATATTCCCTTCGGGAGTTTTTTTGGTAGTGTGGAGTAGGAAAGGGTTTTCATCTAAAATTTCAATTCCGATTCCCATTTCTTCGCGAGCTTCTCTTTTGGCGGATTCAATTAGATTATCATCAAAATTTTCCACTCGGCCACCGCAAAATTTCCAAAATTCAGTATCGCCATGTTGGTTAAGTAAGACTTTATTATCTTCTACGATAACTGGTCCGGAAGCGATGATTATTTTATTCATATATTTGAGATTAATTATTATTTAGTTAACGAATTAGCGAGTTAACGAATTTAAAATTCATTGAAAACTGAAAATTATTTATCTGTATATATTTTAACATAAACCAATTTAATCTAGCCAGAATTTATTTTGTAAGCATCCAACCTTTTTAAAAAATCTTTCTTCATCGTCTTTGCGAAGGAATTTTGTACTCAAAACGACTGTGGCAATCCAGGATTACATTTTTTTAGACTGCCACGCAATTTCTGAGTACAGAAATTACTCGCAGAGACGGAGAAGGGTTATTGGTTTTGGAAAATGATGAATAACTTTTTTATTTGACTTTGGCGTGTTTTTAGGTATAAACTTAGTAATTAAATATCATGCCTAGCTTATGGTATATATAAGAATGTATATCAAGAGGTAAGGTGGGATATCCCTGCTTTATCCTGCTGGATACGTCCGGCGGAATAGCTTACGAGCTATCAAAAACAAGTTCTTCTTATTTGGAGGTTGCCATGAACAAAAATGAATTATTATCAAAAGAGCCAAATTTTTTCTCTCTGAGTTCAATGCCTGCTATAGTTGGATTCAAGGCTGTGGAAGAAAGTAGATATCCTTTTTATATTCCTAACTTTTTCTTAGGTTATACTCGAAAAAGTGAAGAAGAAAGAAGAAGTGATTTTGAAAGTACTCTGAAAACTTTTATTGCAAAGTATTTAACAGAGTGGTTTAAATATATGCGGATAGAGAAGGGTGGCGTAAAGGACGAAGATGATTTTTTATTGAAGTTGAGTGCAATATCAGATGATATTTCGAAGAGCAATATCTTTTCCGCAGTTGTTTCAAAAAAAAATATAGCAACGTTCAACGTGCCTGCCAATAAATCAGTCTTCAATATTACAAAAATAGGAGATTGCCTCGGGATAAAACTGGAAAGTGAACACAAAGGCGGGATGGCTGCCATAGAATCCATGAGAACTGATATGGATACCATATTTCGCCCCCAGCTTTTTATGGAATCTATTTCATCTTGGATACCTCTTTCGGGTAGGCGTGAGAGCAACAGCAACGATGAAATAGTTGATTTTTCTCATATGATTGATCAGCTGAGAATATCATTGCCAAGTGCTATTATTAACGGAAAAGGTGAGGTGGCTGATGGAATTGTCGGTGCCTACAAAGAAAGCGGTCGGAAAGAATTCTGCGTTGGTGATTATTGCGGGGTACCTATTTATGCCCGTATAACACACGGAGAGAACCTTGATAAGACCAACATCAGAAGCACCAATTATTACTCCAATGATGTTAGAATTTGGAGAACGGGAAATGTGCAAAACTTGCAAGGTCTTGAATATAGGTTTAAAGATTCTCAGGATCTGGCGCTTGTTTTGTCAGTAAGAAATTCATTGCCTTCATGGTCATCCATTGATTCTATTGAAGACAATTTCAAGAATCATGAGGAGCAGTGGCGTATGAAGGCCGTGGCAGCAATGATAAATACTCAGTTGCAGTGCATGCTGATGCGTCCTTATATAAATTCACAAAAAAAACAGAAGTAGTTTTTCAAAGAACCACCGAAAGCGGAGCATCGCTTTCTGGTGGTTTTTAAATTCTAAACTATTAATTATCCGATAAAATACACTATCGCATCTATGTGGGATTTGAATTTTTTATGTTATATTTGAGATTTCTCCACTCTTATTTTTTTGAGTACAAAAAATATTCGGCCCGCTTCGCCTAGGNNTCATTTAGAAATTTATTTGATATTGGAAGTTTGAGTTTTGAAATTTTCTGACTTTATAAACCTTATAAGCCTTATGAACTTTAAAAACTTATATTAACTTCACCATATACGTATCCCTAAGTTTATATCCATTTTTTCGATAATAATTTCTCACTCCCACGCCGGAGATAATGGCGATTTTTTTAAGTCCGAATTCATCTCGGGCGATGCGTTCAGCTGCGAGAATAAGTTTTTTACCTAGGCCAATATGTTGAGGTGAGTTTGTATTTTTTTTATCTATATCCGTGAGTTTTCCATAGGTATGGATTTCGCGAATAAGAGCGGAGTTTTTTAGGGCAGAAATGAAATGATTTTTATTATTTTCAAAAGGAATACGCAATCGCAAGAGGGAGAAAAGTTTTTTCTTGTCAGGAGAAGTAAATTGAAGAAAAATTTCTTTTCCGTCAGACGCGTCATAATCAATCCTATCTAAAATCATAGGGTCATTTAGTTTGTATTCTCCTTTAATCTCTCGACAGCGAATGCAGGGGCAATAAGTTTCTTTTTCAATAAGTTGTCGAAGATTGGAAACAATCGGGCCAGCTTCGATAGAAGGAAGGGGGACGTCGCGAATTAGTCTTTGAATGCGAGTGTATGGAGCGATAGCTTCGTTTTTAATTTTAATAATCAGTTTTTCAAATTGTTTATCAGTTAAGGCTTTATAATTTCCACTTTTCCAAATTTCATAAAGTTCGGAATTTTTGGTAACAACGGTCGGATAAATTTTTAGCATATCCGGCTGAAAGTCAGAGTTGGAAAAAAGTTCTTGAAACATTTTAAAATCTTTGGAAATGCTTGAGCCTAGAAGTCCTGGCATCATGTGGTAATTAATTTTAAAACCGGCATCCTTGAGGAGCTTGGTGGCCTCAATTATTTTATCAACTAAATGACCACGATTATTTTTAATTAAAATATCATCATAAATTGATTGCACGCCTAGTTCAACTCGCGTACAGCCTAAGTTTCTAAAATTAACAATTTCTTTTTCATCGATATAATCAGGGCGGGTTTCCAGCGTAAGTCCCACTATGCGGTGTTTGGTAGTTTCATTTTTTTTCTGCTCGTATTTTAAATTTCCTCCTGGAGACTTTATGAACTTTATAACTTTATGAACTTTATAACTTTTATTGTATTCATTAGCTGCGCGGAAGCATTCAGTGATGAATTTTTTTTGGTAAGATTTTGGAAAATAAGAAAAAGTTCCACCCATTACTATTAATTCAATTTTTTCGATTGAATGTCCGTTCAACTCCAGAGCCTTTAATCGACTTTGAACTTGATTGTAAGCATCAAATTTATTCATAATAGCGCGCATTACAGCCGGTTCATTGGAGAGATAGCTCTTGGGCATATTTTTTTCCGTAGGACAAAAAATACACTTGCCGGGGCAAGAAGATGGCTTGGTCAGTACTGCTACTACTGCCACACCGGACTGAGTTCTGATTGCGCGAGAAAGCATGGCTTTTTCTAAAACGGAACTGCTTTTGATTTTTTTAGTTAGAACTAGTTTATTATAAATTTCTCGTAAATCAGCATTGGTGGGTTGGGGGATTTTATTTCGACCGCAAAAACTTTTTTTAAAATCCAAAAAATCTTCCGGTTTCTTGAACGGCATTGTAGCGGCTTTTATTATTAATTCCAAATGATTTTGGTTTTCATTAATTTTCATTAAGTTTGTAAATTGTTTTATTGATTATCTTATATAATAGTAGTATGATATGGGAATAATAGGCAAGAGGAGCAGCTAGAATTTTAAATTCCAAATTTCAAATTAAAAATGCAAAATTAAAAGTGGTAACTATTCAGGGGAAATATTTGCATATTTGTGTTATTTGCATTAATTTGCGTATTTGTATTATATATCATGAAAGAAGAATTAGTTAAAAAAATATTAAAAGATACCGAGGTTGGATATGATCTGATTTGTGAAAAGTTTTCTCAAACGAGAAGCAGATTTTGGAGAGGATTGGGGTTTATTAGTAAATTTGCCAAGAAAAATTCTAACATTTTGGATTTTGGTTGTGGAAATGGGCGATTAGTGGAAATATTTATTGATAAAGATATAAAGTACGTAGGCGTAGATGTGTCTGAGGGTTTGATAAATTTAGCCAAAAAAAATGTAGCTGGATTAAGGAAATCCAGAGACATACAATTTTTAAAAATAGAATCGGAATTCAAAAAGTTGCCGTTTCCATCGGACTTTTTTGATTCAATTTATAGTATCGCAGTATTTCATCATTTGCCTAGTAATGAATTGAGACTTAATGTAGCTAGTGAACTTTATCGTTTAGTAAAAAAGGATGGTTTTGTGATTATAACAGTTTGGGATTTATGGCAATCAAGATATTGGAGAAGTGTTTTTAAAAATTGGAAAGATAAGTTTTTTGGAAAAAGTGAATTAGATGCAAATGACTGTTATATATCATTTAAAGATAATAGTGGGCAAGTGTTTAATAGATTTCATCACGCTTTTACTAAAAATAGCTTGAAAAAACTTTTCCAAAAGAGCGGTTTCAAGATTGTGATGTGCAAGAAAATAGATGGAAACATTGTTTTAGTAGGAAAAAAATAAATAAGAGTTTTTCAAGTTTTTAAAGTTTACCCCATTAAATAATTTTGTTTACAAAATTCCTGTAGTGCAGGCATTTAATGGGGTAAATAAGGTTTGTAAAGAAAGACTGTGGTTATCAGATCAAAAGTTATTAGCTATCAAAGTTGGGGTGTATTTCGGTGACTGATTGCAAATGACTGATGACTTTAGGTGTGATGGTGTGCTATATGACAAAATTGTAAAATGTTAACATGCTGATATGCTGATATGATTAATAGTCTTGACTAAAATTTAATAAAAGTGTATTCTCATAGAAGACTTATTTAACAGATAACTTATGAAATTAAGAGTCGAGGAGCGAATCTTCGGTTTTTGGTTTGTTATTATAAAAAAATGAATAAAACACTGGTAGAATTTAATTTAAATCAAAGAAAATCAAAGAATTATCCAGAATTTAAAACTGGCGACATCGTTAAGGTTTATCGAAGAATTAAAGAAGGTGGGAAAGAAAGAGTTCAGATTTTTGAAGGGATAATTATCGCTAAAAAAGGCGGACAAAGCAGCTCTCCAATGATAACTGTCAGAAAAGTTTCCAGCGGTGTTGGGGTAGAGTTGGTTTTGCCTGTTTATTCTTCTTCCATTGATAAAATCGAGGTGGTTAAAAAGGCTAAGGTTAAAAGAGCTAAATTATATTATATTAGAGATAAGTCAGCTAAGTCTTTGAGATTAAAATATAAAGATATAGCTAAATTTGGAGCAAGTGAAGAACCCGTAAAAGAGGAAGTTATTGAAGTAAAAGAAGAAGTTGTTGAAAATAAAGAAGTTAAGGAAGAGAAAGTAGCAGAAGAAGTTACTTCAGTTGTTAAGGAAGAGGCTGTAGAGAAAAAAGAAGTTACTGATAAAAAATAAACTATTTTACTTTTTTGTTTTTTGCGTTATAATATTTAAGTGATTTGCGCAAAGGTTTGTTTTTTTGTTTTGCAAATTATATACAATAACTGAAAGTTAGCCGCGGTGCTGAAATTGGTATACAGGCCAGCTTGAGGTGCTGGTGCTCGTAAGGGCGTGTGGGTTCAAGTCCCACTCGCGGCACAGGTAGCGGCAATAAAAAATGTAGGATGTTTTAAGATGCAGTTTATGCTATTGAATGAACTGGGACGCAGAAGGGTTCACTCAAAGAACCCAGGCCCGAAGGGAAGTTCCACTCGCGGCACCCTAGCTTACCCTATGAGTTGATGGGATAAGAAGTTGGCAGATCATAGCTATAGATGTAGAATTTATATGTAGTTAAAATTCAATAAGGACGATTAGCTCAGTTGGTTAGAGCACTTCTCTTACAAAGAAGGGGTCACTGGTTCGAGTCCAGTATCGTCCACATTTTTTTGAATTAGTTTGTAGAAATAGTCACCCTAATTTTAGGGGCGTATAGCTCAGTTGGTTAGAGCGCGTCACTGATAATGACGAGGTCCCAAGTTCGAATCTTGGTATGCCCACATGTACAAAGTTTATATTTTGGAAAATTTAGACGGTATGCGCTATACTGGAAGTACAGATAACTTAGAAGAGCGATTAGTGATGCATAATGATATTTCCGCTAATAAAGCAAAATTTCATAGGACAACATATAAAAAGGGTCCGTGGAAAATTATTTTTCAAAAAGAATTTTGTACAAGAAAAGAAGCTTTGAAATTTGAAAAATATTTGAAAACTGGAGTGGGTAGGGAATGGCTAGAGCGCGCTCGCCGCGGCGAGTAATGACGAGGTCCCAAGTTCGAATCTTGGTATGCCCACACAAAATGATTACATTTAAATAACCAATTTCCAATAAACAAGATACAAATAATAATCAATAATCAAATTTAAAATTAAAATTTTTTTAGAGAATTGGTTATTGTGTAGATTGAGATTTATTTGGAAATTGTTCATTGGTGTTTGGAAATTAAATATTAGCCTGGGTAGCTCAGTGGTAGAGCAAAGGACTGAAAATCCTTGTGTCGTGAGTTCAATTCTCACCCTAGGCACAATTTTATAAATTTAAAAAAATTTATAAACAATAAACAAATTACAATAAACAAGATACAAATAATAATCAATAATCAAATTCTAGATTAAATTTTTTAGAGGATTGGTTATTGGGAAGTTGAGATTTATTTGGAAATTGTTTTTTGGTGTTTGTTTCTTGGCTCTAGGGGGACCATAGCTCAGTGGTAGAGCAGGCGACTCATAATCGCTTGGTCGGGGGTTCGAATCCCTCTGGTCCCACATAAAATTATTTTTTGTAATTTTAAGTTAAATGGTATAATTGTTTATGTACGTAAATATGTACGTAAATAATTCTTATGCAATTCATATACTTTATTAGGCAAGGGTTTTACTTTTGCTCAAATAAAGTATGAGTAGGTTTTTGTTTAGCCTCAATTTAGCATAAGCGGGCTTTGCCCCGCCGAAGCTTTAGCGAAGGCGGGCCTTGCCTCGATGAAATGTAATGTAAGCGGGCATTGCCTCGCCGAAGCGCGATAGCGCATAGGCGGGTGTCGTATAGTGGTTATTACACGTCCTTGCCAAGGATGAGATGGCGGTTCGATTCCGCTCACTCGCTCAGAAGTAATTAATTGACAAAAGTATAATAATATTATATTATGAAGTTTACGAATGTATTACAACTAATAGTCTCTGTTCTCTTAATAGTGTCAATCTTGCTTCAAAACAAGGGAACTGGCTTAAGCGCTGTTTTTGGTGGAGATTCTGGGGGATATTATGCCAAAAGGGGATTTGAAAAATTTTTACTTTATTTTTCTGCCTTGCTGGCTATACTCTTTATTGTCTTAGCAATAGTAAATATTTTTAATAATTAACAAAAGTCTTATTAGTATCAAATT
>DNVQ01000033.1 GCA_003507475.1 Candidatus Moraniibacteriota bacterium
TATGTATATACTTTTTTATTTTGAGTCAATTTTTTTAGAAAAAAATGGAGGAGGAGGATTAAAGGGGTAAATTCTGTTTTTTCAAAACTCCTTATTTTAGTTTTATAATTTTTTATTCGTCTTGTTTTTGTTCCTCTGGCAAATCTGGATTTACCACGTTACCTTTTTTCAATAGGCAAGGATGAGTTACTAAGCTGGCATCATCCTTAACAGTAAGAAATGCAAGAGTATAACCATTGTTAAATTTATCAATTATGAGCTGCAGGCGCTTAATGTTTTCCGTGAGATAATTTAGTGTATCCTTTTTTGAATTTTTAATCTCTGCTCTCCATTTCCCATCCAAAATTTCTTGTAAAGTTTTGGGGTTATTCAAACCGCGAAGTAAAAAATATTCACTACCTTGGATCTCGTCAAAATCAAATATTTCAACATCTTTTTCGCCATGCATAGCAGATGCATGGTCAAATAAACTAGTATGTATTTCAACCAATTCTTTAATAGTGTTATTAATTGTTTCATTTAAATCTTCAATTTCCCTACCCCTTTCTTTGTAATTTTCGTAGATTTCATCTCCCATTTCAATTTTGGCTTGGTCCCATTGTTCATTGTTTGGTTGTAATGAACCCATTTTATTTATACTCGCTCCTTTTTTTAGCATTTCTGCATCGTTTAAAATGCGTTTATGCGTATCTGTTCTTTCTTTTTCGGAGAGCTCTACTTGTTGGTTTGGTAAGTTTTCTTTCATATTTTTCGATTACATCGACAATCAAATTGTCATTTTTTAATTAATTATTGTAATATGATTTTTGATAAATATTTTTTCCTCTATTGAATAAATAAAAAATTAATTTTCTGTTCCGTTTAAACTACAGAAAACTAAAACTACCACTAGATAAAAAATTTATTTCGTAATTTATATTGTCTGTGCTTGTTAAATTATTAATTTGTTTTTTTATTATAATTTTTATGTAATCTTATAATCACTTTATGAATAAATATTAGCATATAAATAAAAAAAGACAATGTATTTGGGGGTAACTAATCACATTTTTCCAAAACAAAACAATAATTTTCGCGATAAATTGAACGTCTCGTCTTTGCGAGGAGGTAACAACGAAGCAATCTCCAACGGAAAAACTAAAACTCAAAAATAATCTCTGCATAATATTTTAAGATTGCCACGCAATTTTTTGAGTACAAAAAATTACTCGCAAAGACGGTAAATAACGATTGTGCCTGGAAAAAAGTGGATAGAATACATTTGGAGTATTTTCCCTCTCACTCCAGCCCTCTCCCGAGTACAGGAGAGGGGATAAATACACATTCTCCCCTGTACTCGGGGGAGATGTCGCTGTACTCAGTGACAGAGAGGGTTATAACTATAAAAATTCATCAATCCTTAAAAACACTCCTTCTAAATTATTATTGATTTCATTATTCCAAAATCGTATTACCTTAAATCCATTGTTTTCTAAAAAATCAGTCCTTGTTTGGTCGTAGTTTTCATTATTTTCCTCTTTGTGTTGCCAACCATCCAATTCTATGATTAGTTTTTTATCTAAACAAATAAAATCTATAATATATTTTCCTATTGGATATTGTCTTTTGAATTTTAATTTGTTAAATTTTCTATTTCGTAATTTTGACCAAAGAATTATTTCTTGAGGGGTGGAATTTTTTCTTAAGTCTCTGCATCTTGTTAATTTTTCTGTGGGTATTTTTTGCATATAGTTTTTCCCTCACCCCAACCCCGCCTGCCATGCTAGCAAGGCTTTGCGGGCAGGCCTCTCCCGAGTACAGGCGAGGGGGCTAGACTGCTAGTTTTAGAAGTTCGTCTCTTTTTTCTTCCATTAGTTCTTTGTTTTTAGCTTCGACGTTAAGACGGATGACGGGTTCGGTGTTGGAACCGCGGAAGTTAAAATGCCAGTCAGCAAAGTCAATGGAAATACCGTCAGTAGTGTCAATCTTTACGGCACCAGGGGAGTAAATTTCAGTAGCTTTTTCGATGACGCTTTTAACATCGGCTACTTGAGTATTGATTTCACCGCTGACAAAATATTTATCTAAAAACATTTCATGCATAATTTCGGATAGTGATTTTTCTTGATTGGAAAGGAATTCTATCATCATCACTAATGGAATCATGCCGTTATCGCAATAAAAATAATCGCGGAAATAATAATGGGCGCTCATCTCTCCGCCAAAAATAGCGTTTTCCTTGCGCATTCGTTCTTTGATAAAAGAATGTCCAGCTTTGGTGGCGATATCGATCCCGCCATTTTCTCTAACGATATCCTCAATTGCCCAAGTAAGGCGGGTGTCATGAATGATGCCTTCGTTATCTTTTCTGTTTAAAAATATTTTGGCCAAAAGAGCAGTGATGAAATATCCTTCGATAAACTCTCCTTTTTCAGTAAAGAAAAAGCATCTATCAGCATCAGCGTCCCAAGCGACGCCAAAGTCAGATTGAGTATTAACTACCAGTTTGGAAAGTTCATCGCGGTTTTCGGGAATAAGCGGATCAGGTCTTCCTTTGGGAAAATTTCCATCCGGCTCATAATTTAATTTTTCGATTGATATATTTGTTCCTTCCAGTAGTTTATCTAAAGCACGGCCAGCTACGCCAAAGTTTGGATTGGCTGCAATTTTGAATTTTTTAAATTTGGAAAAGTCAGCGAAGGTCTTAATTTTATTTACATAATCATCAAGGATATCTTTTTTCTCTACTAATGATTCATTTATTTCTCCCTTCAAAACGCTTTCATCAAGTTCCATCTGTAGGGCGATATCGCGAATTTCAAAAAGTCCGCTGTCGGAAGAAATCGGTTTGGATTCTTCACGCACGCATTTCATCCCATTATATTCTTTGGGATTATGAGAAGCGGTAAGAGAAAATCCGCTGGCGTAGTTATAATAAGCTACAGAAAAATAAAGCATATCGGTAGAAATTTCTCCTACATCAATTACTTTAATGCCCAAATCAGTTACAGCTTTGATGGCGGTTCTTTTTAAAGAAGGAGAGGAGAGACGGACATCAGCTCCGATTACTACTTCAGTAGGTTTTACAAACTGACAAAAAGCTTGGGCGATTTTATAGGTATCGAGTTCGTTTATTTCAGTCGGGTAAATTCCTCGGATATCATAAGCTTTAAAGATTTTTTCTTCCATAGATTTTTATTAAATAATTATTGGCTTTATTATAGCATAAATTAGAGGTTAGGTTGTAGGTTTTTAGTATTTAGCACGCGTTATTGAATATTATTTGGTTAACGAGTTAACGCATTAACGAGTTGGAATAGATTAAGATGTATAATTTATAATTTGAGAGGAGGGTATTAAAAAACTTCATAAATCATAAATCTTTGTCTTGATGACTTTTGACCGATGACTGATGACTTTTATTGTGTGTTGTTTCTGTGTTTTAATGCTCATTTGTTTTAATGCTAAAATGTTAACATGTTAATATGCTGTAATGATTTATGATGTTTAAGTCAATATTTACAGTATTTATTAAATGAAGTATATATAAGAGTAGTTACTTGAAAATAATAAGATAATTCATTGTCTGTATTAACCCTTGCCTCAAGGAGGATGGTTATGACTAAGAAGATAGATATATTTAAAAAGAAGAAAGTTTGGACCAAAGCTCCGAGAGCATTTATTTTTTTAGTTTGCCAAATGATTTTCGATAGATCTGGAAGATTTTGCCACGAAGATCTCTTGGATTTTCTTGGAGCAAAAACGGAGGAGATAAAATATTTCATGAAAAACCCCGAAATAATACCCATTGAATGGTTGCTTAGCATAGGGGAAACTCCAGAGGGAAATGATCTTTTGGCCAAGTTTAATTCTTTGCCAAAGAGAACTATTGGCGAGCAAGAATATTGTTTAATTTTAGATGAAAGTAATTATTTGAGTGAAGACGACGCTATTAAAAGATTGTTGACCGAGGGAGATTTGTATGATTTTCCTCAAGATGATCTTTTGACGGTTTTTTTGGATGAAGCAAAGGAGGCGTCACCAGATCTTCATGTAATTCTTCCAACTAAAAGAGATGGGGAGGCGGTCTCCGCCCCAGTAGTCCCTTTGGATAAAAAAGATCCAAAGCCAGTTCATTCTGGCGATAATAAAAGTAAAGGAGAGGAAAAAATTGTAGATACTGGAGTGAAGAAGGTGGTAATAGGCAAAAAAAAGAGAACGTGCACGAGGCGTAAGACTATAGTCGTTATCAACCACTCGGAGCAGTTTTTAGCTGGGCTTTATCGCATTGTTGGTTTGCGAGACATGAGTGGACTCAATAGAGTTTTTGGAGCCGAAACAGTTGCTCAGTTTAAAAAAGATAAAATAGTTCCACTTAAGTGGGTGGAAATTCTTGCGGGGTATGATGGCGGAAAGGCTCATCTCGAGCGGTTTGGAGGTATCTTAAAAATAGCCTCAAGGAACGGGAAAGAATCCAGTCAGAAAAATACTGCAGATGTGGTTTTGGCAGTAAATTCAAGGGCTGACAATAAATCGGTTATTGAACCAGTTCTGGATGTGGCTAAGGATAAGCATGCTAAAAATAGTGATCATAAGTTGATCCCAATTGGAGATGTCTTCCTTGTTTTAAAATGCGTGAAAGAGGTATCCAAAAAGGAAGATGCTGATATCGCAAAAGTTTTGAGACTCAATGCTCAAAGTATTACTTATATGCGAAAAGGCAAGAAGCGTATGCACTCGGGTCATTTGAATATTATGATTAAAAAATTCAAAATAGAGCCGAAGTTGCTGGAGAGGTGGATGTAGATTTAGTATGGGTAATGATGTGAGCATATTTATGTGTTGGCGCAGAAAACTGAAATTCAGTTTTCTGCGCTTTTTATTTTTTTGCGAGAAAAGGTGGGGTGGTATATAATTAGAAAATAGAAATTCATTTTAATATTGATTAGATGAATTACGAATTATGAATCTAGAAACTTATGAGTCATAAAGTTGTAAAGTTTTTAAGTTTTATAAAGTAGATTATAATTATTTATCCATGATTCATAATACTTTATTCTTAATTCATTCAAATTTCCATATTTCTAAAATTTAAAAATAAAAACAATTTAACAATTTAGCCATATAACAATTTATTTAGTATGAAAAAAAATTTAGAAAAACTTTTTAATCCAGTCACAGTGGCGATTGTGGGAGCTTCGGATAAGGCGGGAAGTGTGGGGAATGCCATCACTCAAAATCTTTTAAATTTAGGTTTTGGCGGAGAAGTATTTTTAGTGAATCCCAAATATAAGGAATTGCTAGGAAAAAAATGTTATACAAATTTAAATGAAATTGAAAAAGAAATTGATTTGGCTATTGTGGTGATTCCGGCTATTTTTGTTAACGAGATAATCAAATCAGCCCAAAGGGTAAAAAACTTCATTGTTATCTCAGCTGGTTTTTCAGAGATTGGAAAGGATGGCCGGATTAAAGAATTTGAATTATTAAAAATCGCAAATAAGAATAATATAAATATTCTGGGACCAAATTGCTTAGGATTAATTATTCCAAAATTAAATCTAAATGCATCTTTTGCCAGCGGAATGCCAGCGAGCGGGGGAGTATCTCTGATTTCTCAATCAGGAGCGTTGGTGGTGGCAATGATGGATATGGCCCAAAAAGAGCAAATAAAATTTTCCCAGATTGTATCGGTAGGAAATAAAATGCAGTTGGGTGAGGTGGAATTAATGGAATATTTGGCCCAAGATGAAGACACAAAGGTTATCGCTCTTTATCTAGAGGGAATTAAAGACGGACAAAAATTTATTGAAGTAGCTGCTAAGATTTCTCAAAAAAAACCGATTGTAGTTTTAAAATCGGGCATGAGTGAAAAAGCTCAAAAGGCTATTGCTTCGCATACTGGATCTTTGGCTGGAAGCGACGAAATAATGAACGCTGCTTTTAAAAAAGCGGGAGTATTGAGAGTAAAGAATCTGGAGGATTTTTTTGCGCTGATAAAATTTCTGTCCAATTTTAAAAATGATGCAAATCAGGATTGTGCGATTATTACCAATGCCGGAGGACCGGGAGTTTTGGCAACTGATTCTTTTGGCGGTAAAAAGATAAAATTAAAAGAATTTTCCCAAGAATTCAAACAAAAATTAAAAGAATTTTTGCCCGCCGAGTCTTCAGTGGAAAATCCAATTGATTTATTGGGTGATGCTACCCAGGAGCGATATTATAGAGCTTTGGAATTATTGGAAAAAGAAGAGGTGGGAAATGTGATTTGTATTATGACTGCTCAAGATCAAACCCCGACTGAAAAAATAGCTCAGGTTATATCCGAATTTCACAAAAAATCCCAGAAAAATATTATTCCTGTTTTTATCGGGGGAGAAAAAATTGAAGAAGCTATTAAAATTTTAGAAGAAAATAATCTTCCTAATTTTGATTTTCCCAATGAGGCAATAAGTGCTCTGGATAAATCTTTGGATAAAAAGGAAGTTTTTGAAGTTAAGAAATCATTATTGAAAAAAATATTTGGAGTTAAGGATAGATATATTATCAATGATGCTTCGGAGAAAAATAGAAAAGCTCTTTTGTTTGGAGAGGCTGCTAAATTGATGGAAAAATATTCTATCCCAGTTATAAATTATGTAAATTTGGCGCCCAATCAAGAGTTAAATGAGAAAGGGCTAAAATTTCCTTTGGTTTTAAAAGTGGATAGTGAAAACGTTTTGCATAAAACTGAAAAGAGAGGATTGGTTTTGGGAATTAAAAATATAGAAGAACTCAAAAAAGAATTGATTGAAATGAGAAATAATTTTGGGGAAGAAAATTTGATTATTCAACCAATGTTAGATCATGAATCAGAACTAATTGTGGGATTAAAGAGAGATGCAGTTTTTGGACCGGTAGTGGTTTTTGGACTAGGGGGAATTTATACTGAAGTGTTTAAGATGGTTGATTTTTTGATTTTACCTGCAAGTAAGGAGGAGATAAAAAAAGGAATCCAAGAGAGTAAAATTGGATTTATATTTGCAGAAACTAGAGGTAAAATACTTTGCGATATAAATGAAATAACAGAGTTTCTTTTTAATTTTACTACCTTAGTAGAGGAGCAAGAATATATAAAAGAAATTGATATTAATCCTCTTTTGATAACGAAAGAAGGAAAATTGGTAGCAGTGGATGTGAAAGTTATTTTGTAATTAATTATTATTTAGTTAACGAATTAACGAGTTAAAGAGTTTGTTTGAATAATTTTGAATTTCTAACTTTGAATTTTGATTCAAATCTTAATAACTAATTTATAAAAACAAATTAAGACATTAAATCATTAAAAATTGATTCGAAATTTTAAATTCGAAATTAAAAATTATAAGGATATGATTTGGAAATTAAAAGAAAGTGAAGAGCTTGAATTTGAAACTGATTTGGATAGTCATCAGTCTTTTTCTTTGCATCCCAAAGTATTGAAATTATTGCTTCAGCGAGGAATTAAAAATCAAGAAGATATTAAAAAATTTATTTTTCCCAATTATGATCAGGACGTGAGGGATCCATTTCTTTTTAAAGATATGCAAAAGGCGATGGAGCGATTGAAAATAGCCAAGGAAAAAAATGAGAAAATTTTAGTTTTTGGAGATTATGATGCAGATGGCATTACCTCTTCATTGATTTTAAAAATCACCCTGGAGGAAGTAGGGTTTGATGTGAGTGTCTATATTCCCAATAAAGAAGAGGGGTATGGTTTAAACGATGAAGCTCTTAAAAATTTTTCTCAAAAAGGAATAACTCTCGTAATTACTACTGATTGCGGAATCTCCAATAGAAATGAAGTGGCAGGAGCGGGAAAAATAGGCATGGATATAATTATCACCGATCATCACCATATCCCGCCAGAAATTCCCCAGGCAGTGGCGGTGATAAATCCAAAAATTAAAGATTGCGGATATCCTGAGAAAAATTTAGCGGGAGTAGGCGTGGCTTTTAAGTTTGTCCAAGCGATTTATGAAACTTTTTTGCCCGATAAAAAATCAGATACAAAATGGATGCTAGATCTTGTGGCTATTGGAACGATCGCTGATATGGTTCCGCTTATTGGAGAAAACAGAACTATGGTGAAATTCGGCCTGCTAGTTCTTTCTAAAACCCGTCGAGTGGGGTTGCAGGAAATGTTTCGGGTGGGAAGAATTTTGATTGATGAAAATAATTTTCCAGACGCAAGAAAAATTTCTTTTCAAATTGCTCCCCGAATTAACGCTGCTAGTCGCATGACTCATGCCGAGAAAGCTTTTGCTCTTTTGGCAGAGGGTGACAGAGTATTGGCCAGAGATATGGCACTGGATATTGAGGCTCAAAATAGTCGTCGTCAAAAAGAAACTGCTCAGATAGTCAGTGAGGCAGAAAAAATTGCGAGCAATTTTTTTAGGGATAAGAATTTTATCTTAGTCGCTAATCAAAATTTTCCAGTAGGAATCTTAGGTTTAGTGGCGGGAAAAATGACTGATAAATTCAAGCGGCCGGTCGCTATTTTGAAAAAAGGAGACACGGAGAGCAAGGGATCTTTTCGCAGTATTCCTAAAATTGATATTATTGAAACAATCGAGGCGTGCAGTGAATTGTTGATTAAATACGGAGGGCACTCTCAAGCAGCTGGAATTACCATAAAAAATGAAAATTTAGAAAAATTTTATGATAAAATGGCGGGAATTATTGATGAGAAATTAAAAGGAGAAGATTTGGCGCCTGAAATAAAATTTGATCTAGAATTAAAATCAGAAGATATTGGAGTTGGTTTGGTTGATGATTTAAAAAAGATGGAGCCTTTTGGGCAGGGGAACGAGTTGCCGGTTTTTATGATAAAAGAATTAATTATTCAGGATTTAAAATGGCTAGGAAATGGAGAAAAACATCTGAAGTTATTTGTGCGCCCTAAAGACGGCAGTCCTAAGGTTTTTGAAGCTATTGGATTCAATATGATTGATAAATTTAAAGAATTAAAAATAGGAGATGAAATTAATTTGCTCTTTAATCTGGAAGAGGATGAATGGAATGGGAATAAAAAGATACAGATGAAGATAATAGANNGAATTTTTATGCTAAAATTGATTTGATGAAAAATAAAATAAAATTTTTATTATTTTTAATAGTTTTTTGTGCGACTCTGGGCTTTAGTGGAGTTGATTTTGGGATTTCGAAAGTTTTGGCGGTGGATTGTGATGATTTGGAAGGGGAAGCGAAGGTGGAATGTGAAGAAAAAAAAGATGATGAGGGTGATTTATTGAAGGATATGAAAAAAGCCGAAGCGGAAAAGGCTAAAGTGGAGCAAAACTTGGGCAAGGTAAAGGGGGCTGTTTATTCTACAGAAAAAGCCATAGATACTACTCAAAACGAGATAGAAAAAACGGAAAAAACCGTTCAGCAGAAGGAAAAATATTTGGAAGATTTGGAAAAAAGTATGGATAAAAAAAAGGAAGCTTTGCGAAAGATGATTCAAGAAAGTTATTATAACTCCGATCAACCGTTTATTTTTATTTTTTTCAGTAAAGATAGTTTTTTTGAAAACGTGAGAAATGTAGATGATTTTTTCCGCTTCAAAGAGGAGGTGCTGGTTTTAATGGACGAAATTGAAAAAGACAAGAAAAGCGTTGAGGGCGAAACTGTTTTGTTAGAAGAAAAGAAAAAAGAAAAAGAAGAATTGCTGGAAATAAAGGAGAGCCAAAAGCAAGCACTTGAAAGGGAGGCTTCGGGTTTGGCGAAGGTGGTAGCCCAAAAAGAAGCTACGATTTCCGAGATTCAATCTGAACTAAATGAATTAAGAAGTGATTTGAATAAGTTGTTGGGAAAAAGTTACGACACTGACGATGTTAAAGATGCGATTAAATTTGCCAGTGGACAAACAGGTGTCAGCAAGGGATTTATCTTTGGAATGCTTTCAGTTGAATCAGCTCTGGGTGCTCATGTGGGGAGCTGTAACTACAAGCAAAGCCGGATGAGCGGCACAAGGGCGGAAATATTTAAAGATATTTGCAAGGAGCTAGATTACGATTATAAAAAACAAAAAGTTTCTTGTCCGCCAGCCAGTTATAAAGGTACCGGAGGAGCTATGGGAGCAGCTCAGTTTATGTCTGATACTTGGCGGGGATATGAAAATAAAATAGCTAACGCCACTGGTCACAACCCGCCTGATCCATGGAATTTGGTTGACGGGGTGATGGCTATGGCGTTAAAGCTGGAAAATGATGGAGCTACCAAAAGTGGAAAAACTACCATCACTAGTCCTTGCAATGGTAAAAAAACGAGTATTAGTTGGGAAGATTATGCGGCTATGAAATATTTGGGCTGGTCTTGTTATGCCCTGACTAATTATGCTCCTCGCATTCAATCGCTTTCGGGAGGGTATAAGAAATTGTAGTTTAGGAATGTAGGAAGTTAGGATTTTAGGAATGTAGGAGTTTGGGAAGATTGGAATGTAGGATTTTAGGAATATGGGAATTTGGGATTTTGAAAAATAGTAATTTTAATTTTGAACTTTTAATTAAAATCGTTTGCTTAACGATTTTTTTTATGCTAGAATCCTAAAGTGCAAATAATAAATTATTTTTTAAAACAATATGACAGAAGAAATGGTGCATCCTAAAAAAGAAAGAACTTTGGTTATTATCAAGCCAGATGGTATTCAAAGAACATTGATCGGAGAGATTATCAAAAGGTATGAGCGAGTAGGGCTAAAGATGATAGCTTTAAAAATGACTATTCCAACTGAAGAAATGGCCATTAAGCATTATTATGAGGTAGGGGGAGATGCTTGGCTGGAAGAGGTGGGCAGAAAAGCAGCTGCTGCTTATGAGAAAAAAGGAATGAAATCACCTTTTGAAACTTTTAAAGACAATGGAATTGCTATAATGAATGCCAATGCTAAATATCTGAGTTCTGGACCGGTAATTGCGATGATTTGGGAGGGAAATCAAGCCGTGGCATTGGTTAGAAAGATTACGGGGGGAACTGAGCCATTGTCGTCAGATATGGGAACTATTCGCGGAGATTTTACTTTAGATACTTATCAAATGGCAGATATCGATCAACGAAGTATTAGAAACCTGATTCATGCTTCTGGATTGGTTGAAGAGGCTGAAAAAGAAATTCCAATTTGGTTTTCTGAAAACGAAATATTAAGTTATCGATTGATTCAAGATGAAATTTTATACGATGTTAATCTTGATGGCATACTTGAATAGTTTATTCGTAAACTTCTCTTTATATGTCCAAAAACCCTCTATTTAAGAGGGTTTTTGGTTAATTGGAATAAATTTAAAAGTATATACCTAGGTAATTACTTATATAAATTTTGTTAAATTAAATCATTGCTTGCTTAACGAGTTAAAAATAAGATTTAAGATGTATGATTTAAGATTTAAAAAAGACGCATTAGTTGAAAATTTACCCAAAAGTATTATTTTTCATAAATCTTAAACCATAAATCTTATAGTGATAATTTTTGACGGATGACCGATGACTTTTTTGCATGTTTAATTATTTTAATGCTCGGTTGTTTCAATGATTAATTGATAAAATTTTTTGAGATCCCGGATAGTTGTATTTTTATGAAATCGCTCCGCTCTTTCAAAAATACTAACTTCCGGGATGACATGAATCGAAAATGTTTACATGCTAGAATGTTAATATGTTAATATGTTTTTCTCTTGCATTTTTTCCTAATTATATTTACCATAGGAATAATTGCTAGTTTATTGAATTTTAATGAATTTTATTTTATGAATAATTTGAAGTTACCCAATCATGTGGCCATAATTCCAGATGGAAATCGTCGTTGGGCAAAAGAGAGAAATTTGAAGCCTTGGGAGGGGCATGTGGCAGGAGCAGAGAGAATTGAAGAGTTGGTAAGAAAAGCGCTTGAGATGAAAATAAAAAATATTTCTTTTTGGGGGTCATCGGTTGATAATTTAAAGAAAAGGCCATTTTTAGAAAAAAAGGCTCTTTTGGGTATTTATGAAAAATATTTTAAAAAGCTTATGGATAGTGAAGAAATCCACCAAAATAAAGCCAAGATAAATATTATCGGCTCTTGGAAAGAGCAATTTCCAGAAAGTCTAAAAAGAATTTTAGAAGAAGGAATTGAAAAAACTAAAAATTATCAAGAATATAATTTGAATTTTTTCTTAGCGTATAATGGAGACAGCGAGATGCTAGAAGCGATAAAGAAAATATCTAAAAAAATCGGAGATAACGTAAAAAAAATAACTCCAGAGACTATTAAGGAGAATTTAATGACCAAGGATTTGCCAGTGGTTGATTTTTTGATTCGAACTGGGGGAGAACCTCATTTATCAGCTGGTTTTATGATGTGGGACTTGGCTAACGCGCAGCTTTATTTTTCCAAAAAATTGTTTCCTAATTTTACTAAAAATGATTTCGAAAAAGCGATTGAAGATTTTTCTCAAAGAGGAAGAAGGTTGGGGAGTTAAATATTAAAACATTGAAACAATATAACATTAAAACATGAAAACATTTTGAGGTATGTGCATAAAAGTCATCGGTCATCAGTCAAAAGTCATCAATGTAAGATTTGCGATTTATGAAAATCATTGATTATTATTCTTGGATTGTAATTCCTGAATATTAAATCATGCAGCATAAATCTTTCATGTGAATTCCCAAACTTTCAAATTTATAAATTTTCATATTCTTAAGCTCACTAAATTTTAAATTCATTTTTCAAAATTAAAATATATTTCTTATAAAAGGCTCTTAAAGTGGGGCTTTTTTATTTTTTGAAAACTTTAATAGCGTAGTTTTTTGAAGTAATTTTCCAAGATTATACGGGAGATCAAGAAAGTCTCTGGGGTACTTTCTTTGCTCTCATTTATAGTGTAAAAAATCCTTGGAGGTTTGTTAAAAAAAGTGTATAATTTAAGTATAAATTTTTGGTAATAAACAATACTTAAAAGACTTGATAATACTGAACTTTTGAAAGAAAAATATATTAAATTTAATAGATGAAAAAAACTTAAAATAATAATAAAAAAGATCTGAAATAAATAGGATTTTATTTTTGTTTTTATCGTTAATTTTATTATTTTTTAATAACGATTTTGAAGTTTATTATAAATTAGAAAAATAAAAAATAAAATCAATTTTAATAAAAAATG
>DNVQ01000009.1 GCA_003507475.1 Candidatus Moraniibacteriota bacterium
CTCATCTTGGCCTTATCTATTCCATACAAAACATTGCTCTTATGATAAACTTCCGTTTCTGGTGTGTTAATATATTTAGCTTGTGATTCATCCTCTCCTGGGGCGATTCGAGCAGAATAACCAATTATCTTCCCCGTTGGATTGCTAATGGGAAACATTATTCTATTTCTAAATCGATCGTAAAAATTTTCACTTCCCTGGCCATTACCCTCTTTTTGAATAATTAACCCGCTTCGCAAGATATCCCCAGTAATATAATTTTTACCAATCAAAAATTGCAAAATATTCCTCCAACCACCAGGTGCGTAACCCAGTCTAAATTCTCGAATTATATCTTCTGTTAAACCTCTCTCCCTCAAATATTGTAGATTTTTTTTGCCATTCTCCGTTTCCCACAATTGTTTTTCGTAAAAACGAGTAGACCATTCCAAAATTTCCTCTATTTTATTTTTTTCCAAATTACTAATAGTTTCTTTTTGACTATATTTAGGAAGTTCCACTCCTGATCTTTGGGCTAAATTTTCCAAAGCCTCTCTAAAGCTCATCCCCTCTATTTCCATCAAAAATCCAAAAATATCCCCTCCTTTACCACAACCAAAACAATGCCAAAACTGCTTGTCTTCACTAACTGAAAAAGAAGGAGTTTTTTCATTATGAAAAGGACAACAAGCTTTCCAATTGTTCCCAGCTTTTTGCAATCGAACATATTCCCCAACTAAATCAACGATATTTAGCTTGGATTTTATTGTTTCTATCTCTTGGCTCATTATTTTTTATTTTAAAAGCATTGCCTAGTATTATTACATAATAATAGATTTTTTGAAAGAGCTTGTTTTTAAGAACAGTTTAATCATTACTAATGCTGACTTTTATTTTTGAAGGATAGCGAGGGAAACTATTGGCCAGAAAGCTGGGTGAAATCATCACCTCCACTTTATTTATTTCCGGATAATTCTTCACAACCTCGCCAAGTTCATCCTTATTCTTACCCGCCAAATTTTTAGAAAGCTCTTCTCTATTAATTTCCGATCTCAACTTGGCATTGATGCTAACATCCATCTTTATGGTTTTTTTAGTAAAATCAATATCAGCATGTCCATAATTGTTTTCAAAAGAAATCAATTTCATAAAGGAATTTTTTTGATTAAAATTATTTTCTATATATTTACTTATTTCATCATCTAACTTTTTATGGGAGAATGAAAGTCCTTTAACTTTCATCTTTACTTGGTATTCAAATTTTTCAGTAATTGATCCTTCTTCGGGGAAAACAGAAAAATCCGTAACCTCAAAAGCCACAGCATCATCTAGTAACATATTTTCTTCACCTATTGAATTTTTGATATTATCTCTCAATTGATTTTTTAACTGCTCTTCTGTTTTAAATTTTGCACTTTCTATATCACTCTTGGAAACCATTTTTAAATTACTTTCACTACTTCCCCCGCCTTTTGTCTCCTCAATTAATTTAGCATAAAACTTATCATATTTTGTGCTCCCTTTAAAGCCGGGAATTTTAAATTCCGCTTCTTTAATATTAAATTTTTCACCTGCCTCATCTGCTACTATTTCAGCCTCCACTTTTCCAGCTTCCACTTTTCCATCTTTAACTGTCATACCTGGCACAGTAACAGTTTTAAGTAATCTGAATAGTTTTTCATCATTGCTCATAAAACGAGTAGTCACCACTAATATCTGACTAGTTTCACTAAACTCATTATAAATAGTGATTTTTCCCTTTGCCTTCTGATTAGAATCGCCTTTTTGTCCTGTCGCATCAAAATTGAGCGATAAAGTGCTTTCTTTCTCAATTATTTCTGTCTCTAGATTAATTAAGTCATTTTGATAATCACTGGAATTTTCCGCATCTTCAGCAATATTTAATTTTAAATTAAAATTTTCGCTCTTTTTAATAGGAAAAATTGTAACATTTGCGCTAGGCAGCCAAAAATAAGCTGCTATACTTCCAATTAAAACCAAGACAATTACTGCAAAGATTCCGATAAACTTTAACACACCTCCGCTAGAATGAGTTTCTTTTTTTTGTTTAGGTAATTCATTTTTATCCTGTTGCACAAAAAGATTCCTAAAAGCATCCTCCTGCTGTTCCAAAAAAGCATCACTCTTTTCAGAATTTTCTGGAGCCAATTCACTAAAATAAACATCATCTTTTAATGATTTATCCTCTTTAATTTCTTTCAAATCTTTTTTTGGCTCAACCACCCCACTAACAGAAACAAAACTATCCGATCCAAGATTAACCAATCTGTTATTTTTGCTCACGATATTACTCAAATCTTGGCTATGATTATTCTTGCTATTCATACTCATATTTGATTGAATATCTGTTTTTTTGGGAATCGCTTGAGCATTCAAACCTTTAACTTCCTCCAAGCTTTTCTTAACCGGAAAACCTATTTTTGAAGCAATTGAAGCAGCCCTCTCATCTCTGATAATCATCATGACTTTTTTATCAAGTGTATCTACTTCTCTTTTTATCAACTTCAAACTAACCGCACTTTGCATCAATAAAGCACCTTGGGCAATAACTAAAATATTATATTTTGAATTAGATTTTCTAATCTTACTAATGATAGAGTTTACCTCCTCATTGGCATCGATATAAAAAATTTGATGCATAATAATGCTATTAGAAAATTATTTATAATCTACCCTATTCATCGCTCTCTTTAAGATCCCAGCTAATACTTTTTCCTCTTGAGATAATTCTAGCACTAATCCAGCCAATCCCATAGGCGTAACATCCTGTGTACTTGTTAATTCACCAGTTTCATCTATTACATGAGCTGCGTCCTTGGGTTGCAAAAAAGATATTTTAGGAGGATTAGCAAAGGCTAATTTACTCAGCCATTCCTGCGATAGAAGCGCTTTTTTTATTCCTGGCAACCCAGAACCACCTCCGCACATTAAAATTTTGTTGGGCAAAAGGTCGCTTTGGGAGAATTCTGACAAGGCTAATTCTATTCCATCTAGCCATATTCGGCAATCATCTTCAAATATGCTCTCTACTTTTTGCGTATCAATTTTATTTAACTTTCCCAATGAATAATTTATCTTTAACTTCTCTGCTCTTTCAAAATCTACTCTTACCTCATGAGCTAATCTCTTAGTAAAAGCTCTTCCGCCAAGAGCAAACATTTTCGTCCCCTCAAGTCCCCCATTTCTTACTACCGCAATATCAGTCGTACCTCCGCCTATATCTATGAAAATAGAATTAAAATTTAAATCCCCTTCAAAATCAACTAGCTTCGCAACAGCGTACGGTTCTGCAGCGATACTTACCAAATCTATTCCCAGTTCATTTACAATTGATTCAATTGCCCCCAAATGAATAGTGGGAGCATAAGCATTAAAGACGCTTATGGAAACATTGTGCCCCTGAAAACCCAAGGGATTAGTAATTCTATAGCCATCAATCCGCACATCTGAGATAGCGGCATTAATCAATTTTATATCAATATTGCTCTGCCCTGTTTCCCAAGCAATCTGCTCACCGATTCTTTCGTAAGCTTTTTGTTGGACTTTTTGAATAATATTACTCAACTCGGGCAAACCGATTTTTAAATCGGCATTAGCTCTCTCATAATGAACTGTGGTGGTGGTGCCTTTTACCAATTCTCCCGCTATTCCCACGATGGCATGCTTTACATTTTTTACTCCCGCTTTTTCTTTGGCAATATCAATAGCTTCTCTGGCTATTTTTACCACCCCAGCAATATCCGAAACCGCCCCGCTTTGCATATTTCCTAGCTCCTGCCTAATTTTACCGACTCCAATAACTACGCTCTTATTGTTGGTACTATCAACCCTAAAAACAAGCGCTTTAATAACTTCGGTTCCAATATCCAAAGCCAACATAACATCCGATTTTTTTTGAATAGATAAAAATTTTGAAATAAAGCTCATAGAAATATTGTCTTAATTTATTTTTTTTACTTTAATTTTTTCACTAAACTGAGAAATATTATGATCATGAAGCAATCCTTCTATCGCGCCATAGTAAGAAACAACGTTAGCACCATTAGCTATTCCCATCTTTAAACATTCCTCAATATTTTTATCAGAAATATAGCCTGCCAAAAAACCGCTTGAAAAAGCATCTCCCGCTCCAGTTGAATCAACTGCTTCTACTTCTAAAACTTCGGCGTGAAAAATATCTATTCCATCAGAAACCCAAGCACCCCTCGTTCCATCTGTAATAACAACCACTTTTGCGCCTGCTTTCTTCAACTCATCCAAAAGAAAAATTTCGTCATTTATTTTCTCATTATCTTTTACTTCAGTATTAACCAAAGTTACGAGCTCTATCGCCTCATCTTTATTTACAAAAAATATTTCCGTTTTTTTAGCAAAATCATACACGCTTTGCGCATCTTCTGTAATATTTCTACCTCGCGGATTATAAGAAATTTTAACGCCATTTTCACTAAAAACATTTTCTACTATTTTTAAAGCATCTTGCCAATTACCACTCAAATCCGTCACGGAAATCCAAGCAAAATTTTTGATTTCTTCTGGATTTATTTTTAAACGCTCGTTAGATTCCTGATTGGAAAAAATAATTCTTTCACCAGTGTTTTCGTCAACTACAATCGCCGAAAGGCCCGTTAAACAATCTTCTTTTTGCACAAAATCTACTCCCACCTTTTCTTTATGAAGTTCAGATTCAATCCATTGTCCAATATTATCTCTGCCCAATGCAGCATAACAGGTACTAGAAACACCCAATCGCCTTAATCCACACGCCACATTTACCGCGCATCCTCCCAAAGCTTCGAAACGATTATCAACATGATATTTTGCTCCAAGTTCAAAAACCATCTTTTTTTGCGCAGTTATATCCTCGGGAGTATTTAAAACCTGACCGTCTTTGGTGGGAAAAAAAATATCCTTAGATGAAGACCCTATACAAACTATTTGAAACATATTTTTATTATTATTTTAAACAATTACTGAGTACTTCTCAAATTGCTAACACTCTCAAGTGAAATATTAGTTAAATTAGGATTAATCGTATTAAGCAACGTCCATGCCACCAGCACCGCTATCAGTCCATACAGGGCATCGGCAATTATTTTTTTACCGCTTTCCATCTTGGAATTATTTCCAGCTGCTGTAAAATACATAAATCCTCCAATAGAAATCATAAACAAGGCTGAAATTCCTACTGACCAGATAGCGAACTTATAAATCGCATTAATATAAGCGGGAAAAGTACTGGTTGTTCCTGAAGTTCCAGGAATAGGTTCCAATGGTATATAAGCCGCCAAAGCAAATTGACCTAAAAATAAAACAAACGCAATCAATATAAATGCCAATAAATTTTTTTTCATATTTTTTACTAAGAAATTATTAACTCCTAAAATTTGTTCTGCTCATTATCTCTCTATTTACTATATTAGCATCTCTTCCATATTTTAAGCGAGACATTTCTTTAAGATAAGCTGGGATTTCTTTATTACCCTCTGTGGGTGGATAAGTTTTTATATTAAATGGCTTAGTTGTATCATTATTAATTAAAAGCTTAGCAAATCCGCTATAGTTACTTACATTAATCAAATCACTGGCCGTAAAAACAGGCTCAAATTGTTTCTCTAAAAAGTCAGCATCTTCAGGTCCCACCCTAAAAGCGCACATTGATCCCACATTACCAAAGACAGCCTTGGAAATTTCTTCACTAAGCTGACCAATAAATTGATGAGCAATAATTAAATTTAATCTATATTTACGAGCCTCAGAAAGAATTTGAGAAATTGAATCAGTGGTAACATTCTGAAACTCATCTATATAAAGATAAAAATCTTTTCTTTCCCCCTCTGGCATATCTGCCCGAGAAAGAGCTGCCATTAATATTTTACCCACAATCACCATTCCCAAAAGATGACTATTAATCTCTCCTATTCTTCCCTTGGAAAGATTTATCAAAAGTATTTTTCCTTCATCCATTATTTTTCTAAAATCCAGGGCGCTTTTCTGTTGGGCAATAATTGGGCGCATCAAATCATTGGAGATAAAAGTAGTAAGCTTAGAAGTAATGTAGGGCACCATATTAGCTAAGGCCGCTTCACCGCCAGCCTTCTCTGCTTCTTTTAACCAAAAATCTCGCACCACAGGATTTTGACAATGGGATAATTTCATTTTTCTAAACTCCTCATCAGCCAAAACCTTTGGTATCTCCATCAAAGTTGATCCTGATTCAGGATGTTCCATAATCAAAAGCATAGCATTTCTAGCGTATTGCTCAAACATTGGTCCGCCAGTTTGCTTCAAATCATAAAGCTTATCAAAAATACCAATCATTTCATTNNTCAATCGCATCGCCATGCGGATCAATAAAACAAACACCTTTGCCATTTCGCACATCTTGCTTGGCCATCGCTTGCAAAAAATGAGATTTTCCCACTCCGGTTTGTCCAATAGCATAAAGATGTCTGCGCCTGTCACTATCGGACAGTCTAATTGGAGTTTTTTCTCCGCGATAATCATTATAACCCAAAAGTATTCCTTCAGAGGGAATATTAATTGGCGGTGGCGCAGCGCCAGCTTTTAACCATTTAATTTTAGGGGTCTCAGTAGTTGAAATCGGGAAATGAAAGATGCTGGAAATTTCTTCGGTATTTAAAATTATTGAATTTTCTTCATTAAAGTTTCTAAAAATATAATCAAAAGAAACATTCTTACTGCGAGTTCGTCTTTTTACTTTAAAGAAATTTATTCCGTAATTTTCAAATTGAGAAAATGAATTTTCTATTTGAGATAATATTTCATCCGCTCTTTCCTGTGAGTCAGCAGATGACAATAATCTGATATTAACCATAAATCCAGCCTTACTAGATTTACCCTCTATCAATTTAATTAATTCCTGTTCTTCTGGGGTCAACTGTACAACCTCTTTTTGTTCAAATTGACTGGAATTTGTCTTCCCACTGCTTATCATTGTATTAACAAAATCCCCCGCTCCTTTTCCAATATCGCTTCCCATTTTTAAAAGAATCGAATCAGTATGAACATCTTTAAGTCTTTTTCCTTGTTGCATTTTATGGGCGATTGTTTTTCCCAAAGTTTGCCAACCTTTTTTAGCTGGAGCAATTACCAATTGAATAGCGGCTCCCTCTTGTTCTGTTTTAAACTTACTCAATGAATTAGATATTTCATTGAGCGGATCAATATTCATACCGTTATAAGTTCTGATTGGAAGAGCGTATTTGTTTTTTAATTCCAAAACCGCCGAAGAAGTGTAACTTCCTGGAGAAAAAATGGTATAATCGGAAATTTTTTCAATTGCCGCATTGGGAAAATAACTATGAATTTGTTTTTCAATTGTACCTCTGAATTTTTTAGGAATAGCTACATAAAAGAATATCTCCTCGCTATTTGAAGGATTAGCTATTTCAAAAGAAACACACGGAGTATCATAAAATAAATTGGTAAAAAAAGACTGGCTTATTTTAATCTTTGATAAAGACGTTAACAATTGCTCCATGGCGCCAATTTCTTCTTTCCAAGCTTCTCCACCTTGACCATGCGATGAAGAATTTCCCTCTTTTTTATTAACTTTAGCTACACGAACAACCTCCAAATCCATATTCATAGAGCTATTTATCTGGATGCGAAAACGAAAAAAACTGCGTATCACTAAAAATAATCCGCTAAAAAAAGCCATCGTTCCAAAGGCAATCATTGAAAAAACTAAAATCAAATTGATGTCTAACATTTTTATTTTATTTTTATTCTTTATTTTTAAAATTTAATCCTGATTTATCAAATTTTTCTCCAGCAAAATTTTATGAAATTCATCTGAAATCATTTTATCATGCAACATATCCAAAACATAATTATCGTCCATGTGCTTGGCTACTTTAATAGCGTGAACCACCCCCCTGGTTGTTGCCAAATCTAACAAATGCTGAATTTGACTTTCGGCGTCCATNNGATATTTCATTAGCACTTTCTTTTTCCGCCGGAGAAATAATGTTTTCTTTCTTTTCTTCAACCGACCCACCTTTAGCACCTCCTTCAACGTGTCCAAACTTATTAGATAAATCCAAATCATTTTCCCCAATCGGCTCCAAGCTAGAACTTATTATTTTTTCATCAGGCATATTTTTCTCGTCCCGTTAAATTGCGGTAATCCGCACTATTTAACTGGGATTATCCCATTAAATTACTTAAATTAAACTATGATTGAATTTAATATTAGCTATTCTTTATGTCATTCTTAACTTCCTCTACTATTTCACTTACTATTGTATCATAATTTTCAATTTTTGTATTTAAAAATTTTTCAATACTATCAGCATCCGTTCCTTCTTTAAGCATTTTTTCAAATTCTATCCGATCCGGCTCGTCCAGCTTATCCACTGTCTCAATGAATATCTTTTTTAAGATAATCTCTCCAATTTTCGCCAAAATTTCATCTTGTTTATCCTCAGAAAGTTTATTTAAACCCAAATATTGCATTATATCTTCCTTGATTTTATCTTGATTTTTTTGGTTCATATTTTTTTTATTAATTTTTATTTATGCAGCTACTTCTATTTTGGCTAAAGAATCTCTAAGTTTACCGATTGCCCCTTCATCATGTGCCGCTCGAATAGTTCTTACTATATATTTCCCAAGTGTATCATTGTCTCTATACTCAACATCACCCACAACATCTTTTGTTGCCTCTTTGAAAGCCAATAACAATTCATTATTAGCCAAATCTCTCATTGAAACTCCCCTTAAAGCTGCTAATTCTCTCATTACTTTCCCTTCATCGGCAGTACTGCTCAGCATATCTTTAAGTTCAGCTTGAATAAGAGAAGCCATATATTGGCTATACACCTCATCTTCATTTAAATTCATAGCAATACCTTCTGTATCATCAATATTTCCAAAAATTCCTTCATAAGTCCTAATTGAACCCATTAAATCCTGCTGACTCACTGTTCTTAATGTTTCAGCTATGCTTTGATTGGGATTTTCTATTTTTCCATCACGCAAAAGGTAATTCAGAATTCTTCCCATTTTAGTATTTGCCATCTCATCATCACTAAAAGCGTTACCTACCGGTAAATTACTTGAAACCACATCCATAGAATCTTCTCCTCCACCATGAACTACGCTATCCACCCTCTTGGCTTCGGCAATAAATTCAGCAGTGGACATTTGATTTATTTTTGCATAATGTTCCGGATCAATCCCTATGCGCTTAGCGGCCAATGCTTCTTGTTTGCCCATATTTTTTCTCACTTCCTCCATATCTTTCTCTGCAGCATCTTGGGGTAGAATATCTTTTTCTGTTATATCTCCGGTTATATTTTCTTTTGCAAAAACTGCGGACTCTTTAATTCCAGGGGGCACAACTTTATTGCCTTGAGTATTTTCCACTGATCCTCTATTATCATCTTCAAATATACTCCCCTCATCCTCGGGAGTCTCTGCATTATCTTGATTTTCCGAACCAGCTGATTCTCGTTCATCATTTTCAAATTCATCCCCCTCATCCTCAGGAACTGTTGCGTTTTCTTGATTTCCCAAACCAGAAGCACCCTCAGAATTTACCGGTAAGTCAACTTTCTGTCCATCTGTGAAATCCACGATCCTTATATCAGCCGGATTACTTAAATTAATATCTATTTTTGAATCAATTGATATCTTATCAAAATCATGACTTCCTCCGGTAAATTCTCCTACAATGCCAATAGCTCTTTTATCAGCCCATTCTTCAACTGATGAATATTTAACCGGATCCCAGCCCATTTTTCCTTCAGTTAATTTTTCATGATTTTGAATTAATAATTTAGCTACTGTATCTTTCATGCTTGAACCTTCTTGGACATAAATATTTCCCTCACCAGACTCATTTAAAACAATTCCATTATATTCAGCACTGCTCCCCACGTGGATCTCTTGATTACCAGTAGGAGAGTTTTTTTCTTCAGCTCCAGTATTATTTCCTGCTTGTTCTAGAGTACCAGAAGAATCACTTTTATCTTCTTCAAAATCTGCCCTCACTTCATGCTCTTGAGAATCCGACATCATCATTGCAGGTTGCTCCACATTTTGTGGAGTATGTATTTTTTTAATATTATTCAATGTTTCAAATATCTCACCTTCATTATTTATAATTTTCTGAACATGAGAAGGCATAGCCTCAGCTTCTTGCAAATGTGATGGAGGGATATTAGGCGAAGAATGAACGCTGGATCCATGATGGCTTGATATAGTATCTGGCTTCAAAGAATTTTTATTTTCAAAGATATTATTTTTTAATTCATCAGGACCAAAAAACTCTCTAACTAATTGACCTGCCATATAAAAAGTAGAGCTTACTGCGATAGCTTTAGCTAAAGATACCACCATTCTTTTTCCGACTGCTTTCTTTTCTTTTGCGACTTCTTCGGTGATATTTTCCACAGCCAAGCCAAGTTCTTTTTTAAAAGCTTCGTCGACCTCGGCACCCAATTCATCTATATATGCCAATCTTTTTTCCAAGAGTTCAACTCCCTCTTCTATAGATTTTTCTTTTTCAATCACAGCCTCGTTCTCAGCTTTTTCATAAAAACACTTTGTGGCCACAGCGATACCCAAAGGCAAAGTCACATTTCTTAAACCAGGAATGTAGTTAGCTGCTAAAGCCATTGCGCCACCTACAGCAGCAATACCTCCACTAAATCCCAAGACTTTTGACCCTGTTTTTTTAGCTATCAGCTCCTTGGGCTTTCCCAATAACTCTTTATATTTATCCAAAAAGCTTGCCGTTCCTGCACCAAAACTCCTTTTGAAACTTTCTAATTTTGGATTTTTTTCAAGTTTTATATTTTCTTTGGCACTCATCACCTGCAAAGCCTCTCCAAAATGAGCGTAACGATAAATAATTTCTCGCTCCTCCTTATCTGCTGGCTTTTCCAGTATCACCATAACATTTAAATAATTTTCCACGGCTTCCAAATAATCTTTTTTTGAATTTTCCAATTCTTTTTCTGCATTTCCCATATCAACTTTATCCATTTTGAAAAATCTCTTCATTGCAGAACTTGTTTTATTAAATTCATATTCTTTCTGAAGATAAGTAGTGCGCATACTCTTCATATAATTTCCATAATCTCTGAGTTTTCTCTCTATTTCTTCTTTCTCATTTTCAGTCATTTTATTTTCATCAAGTGCTCTCGCCTCTCTTAATTTTTCAATTCTTAATTTTAACTCCTCATCGCTAGACAATAGAAAATCTTGACGATCTTTTTTGTGTAAATTGAAAAAATACTTCACATCTTCATCATCCGCTCCGGCTGATTTTAGCTTTTTATACACTTCATCCAAAGTAAAATCTTTTTTAACATCTTTTTTCTCTTTTTCGGTCTCTCTAATGCCAACCTCTATCGCTTCAATTTTTGATTGTAAATCCACCCCGACCAAATCCCACGCCATGTTAATTTTAGAATCATCACCGTCCAAAAAATTAAAAGTATTAGCCGTTCGAACAAACTGCTCTTTTAAAAATTCGCCTACATTATCACTGTAGCCCGTCCATTTGTTTTCTTCTCTTTTTGCCTGATAAAGAGGCAAAATCTCTTTTTCAAAAAATTTAGCCGCATCACCTTTTTCAACATCAGTCAAAATAACTTCCTGCTTCTTCTCATCTTCTTGTTTTACACTCTTTTTTCTTATTATTGTTTTCTTTTTTTCTCCAGAAACCGAAACAGGCTCAACAACCTCTGTTGAATTATCTTTTGAGGAGGACTTTTCTCCTGGCTCGTCTTGTTCTTTCTCATCCAAAACTTTTAAAATTACTTCGTATTTTTTTCCTGATTTTTTTGTAGATTCCACAGTCGCAAACCCCTGCAATTCTTTAAGAACATTTTCTTCGCTAATAACCTGCCCCTCATCTTTAAGTCTTCCAATTATAATAGTTCTAATCTTTCTGGTTGAAGCCAAAATAGTGTTTTCTTTATACCCACCCTTTCTCAGTGCCTTACCCACAAAATCATCTAGAAATCCCCTAACTTTAATCTCTTCTTCAGATGATAAAGTATTCCGTCTGGAAACTTCATCATTCTTTTTCCTCTTTTCATGATTGGGAATTTCAGCCTCATTTTCAAACGCATCAAAATCCTTCTCGAATTGTTTTCCGAATTTTTTCCAATCTGCTTGACTTGTTGGATCTAAAAGTTTTTCTGCCATAAAATAATTTAATTATTTTTATTTTCTATTTTTTATAATAAATTCAGCTACATTCTCTTCATTTCCTGTAAAAAACTTTCTCTTTCTAAATTCTTCCATCAAGAAAAAAACAGCTTGAGTTTCCAGCGTAAAATCCACTCTTTCTTGAGGAAATTTTTCCCAAGGAAATTTGCTTCTAGCACCTTCAACGAATCTATTCGCTATTTCTTTCGACTTTTCTACAATATTTTTTTCTTTTTCCGTAAATTTAAATTCCGCTCCTTCCGAGCTTTCTTTGAATTTTAATAATTCCTCTTCCCAATTAGAGCTAATCAAATTAATAATCTCACTATCCAATTTATTTATTTCATTTAATATATTTTCATCCATTTCATCGCTTTCTTCCATTTTTTTAAATTTTCTGTTTATTTGAGCAAATTTATCATCCAATAAATGGATTCTCTTCATCAAATCTTTATTGAATTCTTTTTCATCTTTGTGTTTTAATGCAAAATCTTTAAATTTATTGCTAAGAGAAACCTTATCCATACCCAAATCTCCTCTTCTCTCTTTTATCGCATTTATTGAAGATAATAATTTTTTAATATCTTCGGGGGAAAGTATTTTTTCATCAGACCCATCCTCTTTTGTGGATTCAATATTTTCTTTGGAATTTTCTTTTACTCTTTGATATCTTTTATCTTTCCTAAAACTCTTCAAATCAATTTTCCCGATAACTTCCATATCATCAACTAATTTTTTAGTAATCACAAAAGTATTTTTTTCGTTCTCGCCCAGCTCGTACCCAACTATCCCAAAACTATCGATTGGAAATCCTGTCTTATTATCATGCCTAATATAGACAGTTCCAGTTTCTCCATATTGATCCTCTAATTCAATAATCTTCTTTGCCGCTTCAATATCTTTCACTTTCTCGATTGATGCACCATGCTCCCCATGCAACTCAGATTCTGCTAAATCACTGATGGCATCATCAACCTCTACAGATTTTTCGAAAATACCTGTTCCATTTTTTCTTTCATACAATTCAATCCAGTCTCTATCGGCCCATTTCTGCATATCATGGCGCAGTTGATTTATTTTTGTTAAGGTTTTTCTACTAACTTCTTTAATAACATCAAATTCCCCAACCTCTCTCCTATATTGCTCAATAATCGCAGAAATTTTATTTTGAAAATCAGTATCTTTTGGATAAGCTTCTTTAAATTCCTCTAATTTTTTACCAAAAAACCCAAGCAAAGAATATGCTTCTTTTTTAATTTCCTTAATATCATTTATCATCAATTCTTCATCACTGCCGATCAACATTTCATGTTCAGCTAAATTTTGAGCAAAATCCTTATCTTTAATAGCCTTTTTGATAATAGGAGGAAGCTCTTTCACAACATTATTATCGTCGATATCAACATCTTCTTTTGCCGAATCATTGGTCAAAATTGTTCTTTTTTTAATTTGTTTTCTATATTTTTCAACGAAACCTTCCATCTCTTTTCTGCGAGATATTATATCTTGAAGACTCTCCTTGGTATATTCGCTTGCCATCGCATCAGTATTCTTTCTGAAATTTTCTATATCTTCTTTGCTAAAATTTAATTGACCCATCTCATCATGGATAAAAGTCGCCACCTCTCCATTAACATTCGCTTCTCCGATTATTTTTTCTATTTCATCAATAGCTTTTGCAGTTTTATCAACCTCTAATTCAATTTCCCTACCCAGCATCAAATTATCTTCATTTCCCCCCATATCTTCATCTTCTTTTTTTAGATTTTCTATCTTTTCTCGGCATCCTACTTCAATTGATTCTATTAACTCGGCTCTCATTTTATCATCCAGTATTGAAGATTTTGAAACTCCTTCAATTTCAATTTTTTTTTGTTCTTCCAAAAGCCTTTTTTTATATCCTAAGGTTATTAATTCTATCTTTGCAGATCTCTCATCCATATCTAATTCATCAGAATTTGAAACTTTGTCTATTTCAAGTTGCATTTCTCTATCTAGTTGCCTTTGAATATCTTCTAAATTATTTGAAGAATTTTCTACTTCAATATCAACAATCAAAGATTTATTATCTCCTTCTTCATGATCATTTTTTTGTTTTTTCTTTTTAGCAGCTCTTTCGATTTTTTGTTTTCTATTGCCCGGCTTCTGTGGTATTGAGTCTAAATCTTTTTCCATACCAAAAAAATAAAAAAGTTATTTGTAACTATTTGATTATACCATAACTTTATTTATTCAACAAAAAATGCTATTATATAATTGCGTAAAAAAATAAATTTAAAAACAATTTCTGTTTCTACTCGCCATCTCGCTCATGTCATCCTGAAAAGTAGATTTTATTGGATGATTCGCCGCGGCGAAGAATTCATATAAAAGCACTTATTCGGGATCTCGATCATCAAACGATAGATTCTGAATAAATGATTTTTATCCGTTCGTTTCCTCACGGTAAAAATCTATTTTTCAGAATGACATATTGAGGACCTTAAGTTGCCTTGGGATAAGATATTGTACTTAATGATTGTTTGGATTTGATATAGAAAACACCAAGATAGATAAATCAAGATTTAAAAAAATAAATTTAAATAACAAAAATAAAAAAATGAAATTCAAAAATAAAAGAATCCTCAATTTAACTTTGCTCTTTTTAATTGTTTTAGCCGCGTTTACTATTCGAATCTACAACATTGAAAATGTACCTAGCGGAATTTATCCCGATGAAGGAGAGAATGCTGCGGATGCACTAAGAGCAAATGAATCAGGAAATTATGAGTGGTTTTATACAGGAAACAATGGTCGCGAAGGATTATTTATAAATTTGCAAGCACTAAGCATAAAGTTACTTGACCCATCTATGCTTTCTCTCAAACTTTGGTCAATAATTTTTGGAACACTAACTGTCTTAGGAACCTATCTCTTGACCAAAGAACTTTTTCGCAGTCAACGTGCCGGACTCTTGGCCGCTTTTTTTGTAGCTTTTTCTTTTTGGGCGATAAATTTTTCCCGCATCGGCTTTCGCGCAAATATGCTACCGCCAGTTCTATCTTTTTCTTTTTATTATTTATTTTGCGGAATACGATATAATAAAGTCATTCATAGCTCAAAAAACAAAGCTAAAAATTTCTTAAAAAGCTCTACTTTTAAATCTTACTTTTGTTTTGCCATGGCCGGTTTAATATTCGGTATTGGACTGCACACCTATATAGCATTTAGGGTAGCTCCAGCCATTCTAGGTCTATCATTTCTCGCTCTTTGGATTACTAAGAGACATTTTTGGAGAGACTATTGGCTTCACAGCCTACTTTTCATAATTTTCATGTTTATCTCCATGGCACCCCTACTCTGGACTTTTCATACTCATCCTGAATTTCTAACCTCTCGCTCAGCCAGTATTTCCGTTTTAGCTCCGGAGGTGAATCAGGGTCATCCGATTAAAGAATTGAGTCGCAGTTTATTTTTAAGCTTGGTTAAATATAATTTTTGGGGAGACCAAAACTGGAGACACAATTATCCTCCTTATCCGATTCTTAACCCGATTTTAGGTTTTACATTCTTAGGCGGTTTGATTTATTTAATTATAAAATGGTTCCATCTCTTAATTTTAAGATTCAAGCACAAAATCAGAGATAGAAAATTTTATGTTTACACTTTTATTTTAGGCTGGTTTTTTGCTATGCTTGCTCCTGAATTTATGACAGCCGAAGGATTGCCTCATGCCCTCAGATCAATCGGGACCATTCCTGTTACCTTTATTATCGCCACCATTCCCTTTCTTTGGCTGATTGGAAAAACTAAGCATTACGGACATGGCTTTAAAATAATCATAATCTCTTTTATTTTTATTTCCCTACCTATTATTGCCGTCAGTGAGACTATTAAATATCATTATTTTTGGGCAAACAATGAAAATCAATATGTATCTTTTGATAGATATCTAAAGAAAATAGCGGACTACAATAAAAATCTTCCTGAATCAACGGAAAAATATTTAATAGCCGATCAATATACCAGCTTGCCAATAAGATTTCTAAATGCGGATACGAAAAATATGTTTTATGTCTGGGATGTTCACATCCCACACATTTCCCCAAAAAATAATGATTTTGTTATAATAATGACACATCCCACAGAAGAAATCCGCACTCAGGTACTAAATAAATTTCCAGACATTAATGAAATAAGGCACGAAAAAGATAAAGATGGTTATTTTCTAGAATTCACTTATACTAATAATAGTCTTTGATTGTATTTCTCAAATATTTCACCAAGGCATAAATAGTCTCGCAATAATTAATTTAATCTCAAACCTCATTTAGGGGAAATAAATAAAAATGAAAAATAAGCTAAAGGATTTGAAAAATTATTTCAAAAAAAGGCACACTCTCATAATAGTTGTCGTATCAATTATTTTTTTAAGTGTGTCAATTTTAAATGCCCATAAAGATGC
>DNVQ01000036.1 GCA_003507475.1 Candidatus Moraniibacteriota bacterium
AATTAATTGGCAAAATTAAGCCGTGCTTTTTCTAGTTCAACAACGAATCGCATTCCATTTCCTTGGGCTTTTCTATTTGCATAATATCTAAAATAGTCGGCGCAATATTTCCCAATTTCCCTCCTACTTGCAATTCTCTATTTTTAAAATCATTGCTTAGAATAGAAAAAATAACTTTATTTTTAGTATGAAAAGTATTGGGAAGTTCTTTCCCATCTATCATATCAATCATATTGTCGGCATTACCATGATCAGCCGTTATTACAAGGTTGCCCTTTCTTTTTGAAATTTCACTCCAAATCATAGCCAATTTTTTATCTACATATTCTACCGCCTTAATGGTGGCTTTCATATTTCCAGTATGTCCCACCATATCCGCATTAGCAAAGTTAATCGCATAAAAATCATATTCAGAATTTCTTATTTTTCCTAAAACAAAATTAGTAATTTTTTCTGCTGACATTTCCGGGACTTTAGCATAAGAATCAGTAGCCAAAGATGGAACCAATAATCTATCTTCTCCCGCCACGCTATCCGCATAACCCCCATTAAAAAAATAAGTGATATGCGCATACTTTTCACCCTCTGCCACATAAAATTGCTTTTTATTTTTCAACGCTATGGGGAGAGAATTTTCTACGAAAGTACTGATGAAAGCTGTGTGCACATCCAAATCAGGACCAAAATCTCCCATAGAAACAAAGTGCAAATCTTTTATTTTTTTTATTTTCGGAATCTTATCATTTTTCTTTACGCTATCCCCGACCTCAACAAACAACTTTGTAAATTGTCTTGCCCTATCTGATCTAAAATTGAAAAAGACTACACTGTCTTTTTCAGCAAGCGCTGCTACGGGAAAATTATCCTCCAATATACAAGTGGGCAAAACTGTTTCATCTGATTCTCCTCTTTTGTAGGCCTGAGAAATTGCCTCTTCGGGAGAATTTGCTTTTTCTCCTTTGGAAAAAACTAAAACATCATAAGCTTTTATTAATCTTTCCCAATTCTTAGCNNGCGCATTTGGGATAAGAATCTCTTCCATCCGTAAAAAGATGGCAATAAACCTCTCCGATTCCATTTTTTTTAGCTAATCGCAAAAGCATCCTAAAATGATTTGGGTTACTATGCTGGCTATCGGTAGTACTCATTAATCCCATCAAGTGAAATTTACTCTTATTAACTTTGGCATTTCTCACCGCGCTAACCAAAACAGGATTATAAAAAAATTTCCCACTTTCTATTTCCTTATCTATTATATGAGAATCTTGAGTCACTACTCTTCCACCCCCAATATTTATATGCCCAGCCTCCGAACCGCTCATCTGATTTTCATTTAAACCTACAGCTTCTCCCGTAGCGTCTAACAAGGTAAAAGGAGATTTTTCCTTAAGATGATTCATGAAGGGTGTTTTGGCCAGAGAAATAGCATTAGCCCTATTCTTAGGGGCCTCTCCCCATCCGTCCAAAATCACCAAAACTGTCGGTTTTTTATTTTGCATATTAGTTTAGGTTTTAGTCTTTAGCTTATTAGCTTGTAGTTATGATAATTAAGAATTTTTAATAATTTGTAATTTAAAGTTCGAAAATCCACTCTCTGAAAAACTAAAAAGCTACAAACTAATAAGCTGATAACCTAGCTAGCTAATTGTTCATTAATTCTAAGCAAGCGATTGTATTTGCAAATCCTCTCTCCTCGAGAAAGCGAGCCGGTTTTTATAAAATCAGCTTTTGCGCCTATTGCTAAATCAGCGATAAAATCATCTGTAGTCTCTCCGCTTCTGTGAGATACTACAGTCTTCATATTATTTTCCTTGGCCAGATTCATACAATCAATAGTTTCACTTAAGGTTCCAATTTGATTTACTTTTATAAGCACACTGTTACAGGCCTTTTCTTCAATAGCTTTCTTAACCATTTTAACATTTGTAACCAATAAATCATCTCCGATTGTCATAACTTTATCTCCAATTTTTTCGTTCATCAATCTCCAGCCCTCCCAATCACCTTCGGCCAAGCCATCCTCTACGGACATAATATTATATTTATCAATCCAATCTTTGTATAAATTAATTAAATTCTCTTTGCTAAGTTTTTCTTTTTCCGGTTTCAAGAAATATTGATTTTCATTAGCTTCGTAAAAAGAATTAGCAGCTGCATCCAAAGCGATAAAAACTTCCACGCCTGGCTTATAACCTGCATCCAAAATAGCTTGAGTTATTACTTCCAAAGCCTGAGAATTACTTTCTAGGCGAGGAGCAAATCCACCTTCATCCCCTACTGCAGTACTTTGATTTATAGAGGCTAAAATTTTCTTAAGCGCAAAAAACACTTCACTCCCCGCTCTTAACTGCTCAGCGTATCCTGTAATTCCTTGAGGCACTAATTTAAATTCTTGAATACTTAATCCAGAATCGGAATGTTCTCCACCATTAAGAATATTAAACATTGGAATAGTTTTAAATCCATCTAATTCAAATCCAAAAGTTTCGGCAATGTAACGATATAATTCTTTGTTTTGATTTATAGCTGTCGCTCTGCAAACTGCCAAAGATACGCCCAAAATAGCATTTGCACCTAAATTAGTTTTATTTTCTGTACCATCCAATTCCAACATTTTGCCATCAACTTCTCTTTGATTTGCACTTTCCATTCCGATTAAGGCTGGTGCTATTTTTTCATTTACATTTGCTACCGCTTTAAGCACTCCTTTTCCGCCATAACGATTTTTATCTTCATCTCTTAATTCAAGGGCTTCATTTGATCCGGTAGAGGCACCACTCGGAACCGCTGCAATTGCCCTAACTCCATCTTCCAATGTTACTTCCACTTCTACAGTTGGGTTTCCACGCGAATCAAGAATTTCTCGAGCATATACTTTTTCTATTTTTGCCATAGTTTTTCAGATTTTTAGGAATTAGTTTTTAGCTTTTTAGTTTTTGCTTCTTAAATTTGCCAGTTCCTGCTAAAACCACTAAACTAACTGCCTATATTTATATTATTTTTATTTACATTCTAAATTATACTATTTTAAAAAGTTTAAAACAAGCGCATAAATTCTATGTATATCCCATTCTGTCATTTTTAATTCAAAATTCATTCCAAAATATCTATAATTTTTATTTTAGCTGATTTTCCGCCTATAATATTCACAGAACTTTTGGAAACATCAAAATGCTTGGACAATATTTTTATTACCATTTGGTTAGCCTCCCCATCAACTGGCGGAGCAGTTACTTTTATCTTATATTCATTTTTTGCTACTTCCGTGACTTCATTTTTAGAAGACCTAGAAATTACTTTGGCGTATATTCGCATACTGATGTCGCTTATCTTGGATAAACTTATTTATTCTAACTGAAATATTGATTAAAATTATAACTGCTAAAAATACGTTAGCATAGATAAAAAACACTCTTGCCCAACCACTCGCCAAGTCAGTGCCCAAATACAGTCCATGATAAACCGCCATTAAGTAAAAAGGAATATTTAAAAAATGAGTGATACGCCAAACCTTATAATTAATATATTTTCTTAAATAAGAAGATACTATCAAAACCAGCATCAAATACATTGCTATTACCCCGAAAGCCAATTCTACCGAATAAGTCTTGTTGAAAAATGGAATCAATACATCCAGCCATGTAAATTGAAGATATTTATCAAAGAGCAATGCCCCACTATGAACAAAAACCAAAATTAAGGCTTGAATGGAAAGCCAAGCGTGGATGTTAAGAGAATAAATGGGTTCTATCCACTTATTCAAAAAGGGCGTTCTAATACTAAGACCCAAAAACATTACAATATATAAAAGAGAGAAAGAAAGTAACCCAGTCACGCGCGTGACATACCAAGCCCATGAAGCTTCATTTTCTACAACAGTTGTATTTTCGCTGACAATCTTAGTAGCCACAGGAGAAAGGTTATTTAAAGGATCGCTCTCTCCCAATATTTCTGCGCCATCATAAAACCCGTCATTATCAGAATCAGGATTAAGCGGATCTGTTTTAAAAATTTGTTTCTCGCCTAAATCAGTTAAGCCATCTAGGTCACTATCCACTATCAGCTCTTCTCCGTAGTCTAATTTTATCTCAGGATTATTCTGGGCGGCTACAAAATTAATACTAAAAAATAATCCAAAAATACACAAACTAATAGATAATATTTTATTTTTCATAAATTCAAATTAACGCCTTGGACTTAATTATTTCCTTAGTGTCTTTTAAAAAAATACTTTTTATATTATTTTCATCGGCAAACTGCAAGCCCTTATCTAATCCCATCAAAAATAAAATTTTAGCCAAAACATCCGCTTCTTCAGTCGTATCGGCAACAACTGTTACTGACTTTAATTTAAAACTAAATTTATCTATATCCAGAGGATTTATTAAGTGATGAAATTTCTTACCTCCAATTTCCCAATGTTTGCGAGTATTCCCGCTAGTGGCAATCCCCTCGTTGGAGATCTCTGCTATTACTTCATTTTCATCCTCAGCACCCTCCAAGGCAATCCCCCACATTTCTCCTCGCACATTCAATCCGCTGGCATGCATATCTCCACCCAAATCTACCAAAAAATCTTTCCAGCCGTCTAGGTGCAACGTTTTGACAATTTCATCAGCGATATAACCCTTGGCGATCCCTGAAAAATCCATTTTTCTATAAAATTTTACCAGTTTTCCTTCAATAATTAAATCCTCATTTAAATCTTTACTGAAAATTTCTTTTGAAAAATAATCTTTGGCGCCAAAATCATTATCTAAAAAATTACTCTTATATCCAATTTTTTCTAATCCCTCCAAAATCCTAGGATCAAAAATTCTCTCACTTTTCAGATAATAGCCTAATGACTTTTGTATCAAATAAAAAATATCCTCACCAACTTCATGAAATATCCCTAGATCATTATTCAAATTGGAAAGTTCACTTTCTGGATTAAATCTGCTCAAAATCAACTCTTTTTCCTTGCAAATATTTTCCACCCCCTTAAAGCTTAGAGAAATTTTTTCGCATTCATTTTTAGGAGCAACAATTCCAATATAAACATCCGTCCCTAAAGCTCTGAATTCTTTTTCGAAAATATTATCTTTCATTTTATTTCTCAAAATTATCTACGATCCCGTTTTTATTATCATCCTTAACAATGTAGATTTCTGCTATGGCTGGGTGAACATCATCTTTATCTAAAATCCCATCGCCATCACCATCTTTTAAGATAACAGTTTCCACACTTTTGCTGGTAGTGGTAGTTTGAGCTATTAAAACGGAGTCAGCTTCATTACTCTCATATCTCTTGTCTTCATCTTCAGCTTTGACAGCCAAATTGCCCACAACAAAAAACACTATCATTAAAATTATTCTCAACCATTTTATTTTGTCTTTTTTCATAACTAGTTTACATTAGTGTTTTAGCTAGTAGTTTCTTAGTTTCATGTTTTAATAATTCCAAATCTGCAAATCCCCAAATTTATACTTTATAAACTTTATAATCTTAAGAACTTTAAAAACTAGAATTATGATGTTTTTGTTTTCTTATCTGGAGTTTTAGGTGTTGTTGCAGCCGGGGTCGTAGTGGTCTTTGTGGTAATAGTGTTTTGTTGCTCGATTGCTTTGGGGGAGGTATTTAAATCTCTTAATTTATTTTCTCTTTCTAGGGCTATTTTACTTTGAGCTTCTTGAACTTTTATGTCTACAGGATTTATATTTTCCTCAATTTTATTTTCTAAAGAAAACCTATTCTTATCTCGATCCTTCATCCCGCAAACAGCCAATGCAACAATGAGCACATTTATTATGAAGACCCCTATTTTATAACCATGTTTTTTTATTTCCATATGATTTAAAATTATAATTCTATTTTAGAATAAAATCCCTGTTTTGACTCAAGAGAAAGGGAGGGAATTAAATGATAAACTATTCCATCTTTTTCTATTTCCTTGTCATAAATATGCCAATGTCCAGAAAATACATGTTTAACATTTCCGCTCTTAACAAATATTTCCTCCAAATATTCATAATCTTTCCTTATCGCACCAGGATTACCAGGCACAAACATTGGAATATGCATAGCGATAATAACTTTTTTTTCAGTTTTTAATTTTTCCTTAAGCCAATTTAATTGATCCTCATCGATAAAGCCTCTGCCATGATCATCAATTCCCGTAGTATCGGGATAAGTAGCAGAATTGTCCAAAACAATTACTCGCCAATCTTTTTTATCCACATAGTAATATCTTTCTTTAGATAATATTTCTTGGAAATGATTAAGTTTGTCATGATTGCCCTTGGTCCAATATATTGGATAACTCCTGCTTATTTCTGTTAACTTTTTGGCATTTTTTCGACTGGGGCGATTCAAGTTATCTCCCAAAGTGAAAATCAAGTCTGCCCTTCTCATCCCCAGCAATGCATTTCTAAAATTCTTTTCAAAACGATCGGGAAAGATGATGTTTTCAGGATCAGCGCCATCATTTCTATAGCTCTGATCACCAGCATGAATATCGGCAACAAAACCAATTTCCAAATCAGAAGAACTTTCAAATTTTAAATACCCTATGCTTAAAATCAAAAATAAAAATAATCCGAAAAAAAGAATATTTATTTTTATTTGGGATAATTTCCAATTATTTGACATAAATAGTTAATTAAAAAATTTCCTTTATCTTTCCTATTAAGCTATCATCAATTCCGTCCGGCACCATATCTCCTGGCGGATTATGCATCTCAGCTTCAAAATAAATAATATTTTTTATTTCCAAAAGAATATTTTTCGAATCAGTTCTCAGTTCTTCCTTGATTGAGATATTTTTTTGCTGGCTATAAATAACAGCCGCCCCCAAAAACACAAAAAGAAAGAAAAAGAAGATTATAAATAAAAAGAAAAATATTTTTTTAAACATATATTTGATTTGTCTTATTAGCTAAATATAGCATATTTTTAAAATAGAAAAAAGAATCACTCATATAATTTCTCACTGACCATTTACCCATATTTTTATTTGTATCTGCGAATAACTTTTGTACTCAAAAATTAAGCAACCTCCTACTTGCAATAATATTGCATTTCGGGCAGAAGTTCGATTTTTCATTTAAATACATGAGATACATTCCTGGATTGCCGCGGGAGTACCCTCGCAAAGACAGATCGTGCGGCAATTCTATGTCGCCTAAAGACAAAGACGCCCTACCAGGGCGTCTCTACGCAAAAAATTGCGAATAATTTATTTTTATTTTATATCATAAATGACATCCTTCTTCTCCACGATTATTTTCCATTTATTCTCTTGAGCAATTTCTTTTAAATTATGATTGGGATTAAAAGCTATTGGATTATCAACCAATTCCAAGAAACTCACATCTGACTCAGTATCTCCCACGCCATAAGAATCCTCAAAAGTTAATTTATTTTCATATACATATTGTTTTATAAACTGTCCCTTATTTTTCACTGGCACAAAACCCTCTTTTCCCGTATAAACACCACTCTCATCTTGTTCATAAACACTTCCAAAAACTTCATCAAAATGCAAATGAATTTTATTAAATTCATTAACAATTTCAATTGGTGAACCGCTGACAGCAATGATATAATAATTTTTCTCCTTTAATTCTTTAATTAATTTTTCAGCATACACATACGTTCTGTCTTTGTGAAAAGGAACCACTATTTTGCTAGCTCTTATAATTTCTTCTTCTGTACATCCTTTTATATATTTTTCGTAAAGATCTACCAAGGCTATCCTATAATCCTCATAAGTCCCCACATGTTCCAACCAATTAGTATAAGCCTTATTAAGTTCCTTGCGAACACTGATGGGGAAAACCTTCAACCATACGAGCTCATTGATTAATTCGAAATGAAGATTTTTACGAAATATTGTTCCGTCTATATCAAAAACGGCTAGTTTGTTTTTTGTCATATGTTATTCTTTAAGAATTTAGGAATTTAAGATTTTATGAATTTATGAATTTTAAGAAAATATTTTCATACTATTCTCTAAAATTAAATAAATTTCAAATCAAATCTGCAAATGCCTTCCTAAATCCTATATTCCTAAAATCTTAAATTCCTAAAATCTTATTCCTCTGTTAATTTATACCCAGCTACTCCCAATGCCACAGCGACATTGAGAGATTGCTTTTTGCCTCTCATCGGCAACTCCATAATAATATCACACTTTTTTAAAATCCGCTTATCAATTCCTCTTGGCTCGTTACCCACAATTAAAACCACCTTATTACTAGGCTTAAATGCTCGGTAATCCACACTATTTTCATTTTGCTCCAACGCAATTATCTGAAAATTTTCTTTTTAAGTTTTTCAATCAACTTACCTAAATTTTGTACTTTTTCCCAAGCCACATATTTATCGGCGCCTAGGGCAGTTTTGGATAACATTTTTTCCGCCTTACTCTGCAGAACATAATCCTTCTCTGAAGGCGACTGAGTAAATCCGGTAATAAATATTTTATCTATCCCGATTCCATCCGCACTGCGAAACATTGACCCAACATTATATGCACTTCTTATTCTGTGCAATATCAAATAAAATTTCCGTTCTCGCATTTTCTTTCTATTCTAATAATTTTTATCTTTTTAAATTTTAATTTCTATAAATAACCACTGTTCCGGCAATAAGGTCGTGAAGTGCTCTTTTTTTGCTGGTAAAAGCCGCCATGATATAACCGATGAGCAAAATTATCGCTGACACAATTTTTCCTACTGTTTCTCTCAAAACAATATTTCCCAAAGAAGCTTTTGCCAAACTCTCATCAACTACCATTATCCCCATAGCCTTCTTGCCAAGAGTAGCCTGATATTTGTCGGTCATATAAATATAATAACCCCAACTTATCAGAGAGCTCAATAAATTTAAAAACCCGGAAGACTCTATGCTAAGAACAAATTTAAATATAACGATAAGGGGAAGCGATATAAAAAATACTATTATTCCATCGATAATTACCGCCACAAATCTTATCCAGAATCCGGCATATTTAACCTGAGACTGCGAAACATTTTCATTATTTGTCACTGGTTCGGAAACTAGCGGAGCTGGATTATTTTGTGGCACATTTAAATCAGAGTTATCTGCGCTACCTTGGTTCTCATTTATTTTATTTTCCATTTTTTTGTTTCTCGCCTCTTGGCGAAANNTAAATTCATATTTACCTATTTGTACATTCGTAACTTCGTACAATTCGTATTTCGTAGAGACCCCTAGAATTTCAAATAGTTCTCCCAATATTCATAAAGCTTAGCTGTTGCCCTAACGTCCTCAGCGCAATATTTAGCGATATCCGCAAATTTTTTTTCTTTAAACATTTTATCAATAAGCGAACCATTAGCTTCCTTTTTGGGACTAGCAATGCCAAATCTCTTAGCATAAAAATCTAAATTAAATCTGCGACTGGCGCCATAATAAGTCATTTGATCAAGGAGATCGCAGTGAAATTGATAATCATATCTATAAGGAATCAGATTACGACTTGGTTTAATTTTTAATATAGCGCTTCTGAGATGCAAAAATGGAGCATCAAAAGCTCTCCCGTTAAAACTTATTATTTGTTTATATTTTTTTATATCCTTCCAAAAATTAATCAGCATTTCCTCTTCTGAACTTACTCTAAAAATAATGCCGTTCTCTGTAAAATCAACATCACTTTCTCCTCCTCGATAATAAACAACTCCCTTTTGCGTTTCGGGATTGAGCATTCCGATGGCTATAATTTCCCCAGTCAGAGGGCTAAGCGCTAAGCTTTGCTTAATTTTCTCTTGTTCAGCCTCATCTTTAGCGTACTTCAATAAATATTCCTTGGATTCATAATCCAAGCTCTCGAATTCTATGCCGATTGTTTCTATATCAATAACAATCTTAGTCATAAAAATAATAAAAAAATTAATCGCCAATTTTATCTAATTCTTTCTTAAACTCTTCATATATACTTTCCAATTCTTCCATTTCCGCCTTATCGTCTTCAGCTATTTTCTTTATTATATCATGAATTGCACCTTCCTTTTCTTTATTTACGTCAAAATTAGATTCTTCACTTTTTCTAGAAACTTCCAATAGCATAGTAAGATTATCTTCTAGATATTGAATAAATTTTTCATATGCTTCGTTGTTCCCATATTTGCTTCTTAATTCACTGGTTACCTTTCCTATATCATTTAGAGTTTTGATAAATTCTTTTTTGATATATATAAAGACTGATTTGTCTATTTGAGTATCATCTGACATCACACTTAGCTCGGAATCGATAAATATTCCCATTATCTCATCTCCTCCAAATTTCTTAATTCCAGCCAATGTAAAAACCTTTTCCGTACTGGCCAAGTGATCGATGAAATCTCTCAAAACTCCATATGGCGGATATTTTTCTGCCACCAATTTTCTAACTGAGTCAATTTTTGCCAATTCTCTGACAATCTTCTCTTTTCCAGCCTCATTTTCGATATCAGATTCCCTCCTCTCTCCTGCCGAAAAATCAAAGTTCTCAATTGAATTTTCTCTTTCCAATTCTTCTGTTGTCATAAAATTTATTTTTAAAGTAAGAAATTATTTTTTAAGTCCGGCTTTTTCGGAAAAGAAATTCATAACATCTGGTCCTCCCATATAGCACTTCCCCTCGCTAAAAACAAAAGGCACTCCGATATTAGAAGGGTTTAGTCCACATTTCAAAGCAGCAGTTCTCAACTCTTCCCCATTTTTCTTATTATGCCAAACTTCTTTTTTTACAAAATCCACCTTATTATAAATATCGTTCTTATCAAAAAAAGCTAATACATCCTTACAGTGAGGACATTCTTCTCCATAAAAATAAATAGTGGAACTCGTAACATTATCAACATCATTTTTAGTTAAATCATCATCCGATTCATCTGCCTTCAACTCTGTATTCTTATTCTCCTGGGCCATTTTTTTACTATTATCAGAAGCATTATTTTTTGCGTTTTGAGTATATTGATACACAGCTAATCCAGCCAATAAGACCACCGCTATGCTTGCCAATATAATATTTCTATTTTTCATACAAATGTTTTATCTGATATTTGAAAATATATTAAATTCAAAAAACCAAATTTTAAAAATTACTCACTATTTAATTATTTATTTTTTTATACAAATCTAGGGTTTTTTTCGCGACATCATTCCAATTAAAATCTTTTACTCGGCTCAATCCTTTCTCTCTAAATTCATTGCGCATGTTTTCATTTTCAGAAAAATCCAGCATGGCTTTAGCAATCTCCTCGGTATCAATAGGATTAACGAAACAAGCTGCGTCTTTTGCTATTTCAACCAAAGAAGAAATATTGGAAACAATCGCTGGAAGTCCGGCAGCAAAAGCCTCCAAGACGGTCATCCCAAATCCCTCATACAAAGAAGGTAGGATAAAAAATTCAGCATTTTTTAAAAGAGGCAATAATTCATCTCCGATAATATAACCAGAAAAAANNAACCATCCGTTTTTGCCAGCTAGTAAAATTTGATACTCGAATTTTTTTCCTTTTTGCCCACCTTTGTTTTTTGCTAAAATTTTTGATTTAAAAATAGCAAAAGACTGAATTAGTCTGGTTATATTTTTACTAGGCTCCACAGTTCCTACAAAAAGTATATATTTTTTATCTATCCCCAATTTGCCCAAAATTCTCCCAGCACCCGCATCAGCTAAATTAAAAAATCTCCTATCTAATCCGCTATAAATAACTTCCACCTTGTCTCCTACTTTAAAAATACTATTCAAATCCTCCTTAATAGAATTAGAAACTGCTATAATTTTATCCATTTTTTTAGCCATCAATCGATAAGAAAATTTGTATCTTATCAAAGTTGTCCTATGGAAACATTCTGGAATTTTATAAATTCCCATATCATGAAAGGTGCCAATAGTTTTTCCTTTGTAAGTGGTGGGTATCCTGCTAACTGGAGAGGTAGAGTGCAAAACATCTAATTTTTCCTTTGCCAAAGTAGCGGCAGTTAAAAATTCGTTATACGCTCCAGGCAGATACTGACTATAATCAGAAAATGGATAAAAAACAATTTTAGTATTGGGTCGGCTAAATTTTTTTACATCTTTTTCCCTAACTCGAAAATCAAAAAAAAGCACATATTGATTTTCTTTATCCAATTCTAGAAGATGTCGGATTAATTGATAAGTATAATGACCCGAGCCGATCGCATCTCCTTTTTTCGGATTTAAAATTGTCCTCGCATCTATTCCTATTCGCATATATATTGCTTAAATTAAGCGTTTTTTCACCACTCGTATTCTACTATATTTTTTAGTGATTATCAAGAATGCGCATAAGATTATCTCTTTGTCATATTAATTTAAAAAGAGGAGTACAGTGTTATTTGCAATCCCCTTTCACATAGAAAACCATTGAGGTTATTTAACTGGTCCGAGAAAACGTAAAGGAACTCCTACTATACAACCACCTCCTTCTGGAAGCTCGATTGTGCATTCATTGTCATAAATCCTTAGCACGCGAAGAACAGTCCCTATTTCATGAGAATCAACCATGCCCTTTATTTTCTTTACAGCGATAGCCAAATTGCCACTTTTAATTTCACTTACCACATCACACCTCCTATTTTTGAAATAATAATAGACTCTATTGTTTATTCTACTTCAATAATTCTAAAGCCTTGTCCAATTGAGGGTCTCTGTTTTTATCGTAGTCCTCCTCTGTTAGTTCAATTTCCACATCAGGGTTTATCCCTTTTTCATTTATTTGCTCTTCTTTGGGAGTAAGCCATCTAGCTACGGTAATTTTAACAGATGAATCTCCCTTTAGATTCAATAATTCCTGAACTGAACCTTTTCCATAAGATTTCTTACCCACTAGAGTTACATTTTCGCGGTTATCCTTCAGCGCACCAGCCAAAATTTCAGAAGCACTAGCACTGCCTTCATTTATCAAAACCACCGTTTTGATTCCGCTTAATTCACCCCTTCCCCTGGAGTAGAATTTTTTCTTTTTACCTTCCTTATCCTCTTCTATTACCACCACTTTTCCATTGGGTAAAACAAAGCCAGCCATATCAATAGCTACATCCAGGTATCCTCCCGGATTGTTGCGAAGGTCAATTACAACACCCTTTGCATCCTTGGGCATAGCTGAAATCAATTTTCCAAATTTTATAGCCGTGTCATCACCAAAACGAACTACATTAAAGTAAGCAATATTATTTTTCATTTCAAAAGTAACGCTTTCCACTCGAATAACTCCCCTTTTAACTAATATATCTTTTGTTTTCTCCTCGCCATCCGCTCGATAAACAGTTAATTTAACTTCTGTTCCATCTTTGCCTCTTATTTTTGAAACTGCCACATCAATACTCATATCAGCAGTTGATTCATCATTAACTTTCAATATTTTATCTCCTGTTCTGAGTCCAGCTCTTTCGGCAGGAGAATCTTTGAGCGGAGAAATAACAGTCAAAATACCTTGTTTAATTCCCAACTCTGCTCCAATTCCTTCGAAAGTTCCTTCTATATCAGCATTAAATTCTTTATTTTCTTCGGGATCCAAGAAAACCGTATATGGATCTTCGGTAGCCGACAACATCCCCCTTATTGAATTATAAACTAACTCTTCCGTAGTTAGCTTTTCCGCATCAACATATTTCTCTTTAAGTTTATCAAAAACTTCCCAATATAAAGACATATCCACTTGACTCTTGTCTTTGATATCTTTTAGCTCCAAAGACTTATCAAGTGAAACCTGTCCCTTGTTGGGATTGTTTTCTTGCCCTCTTTCAAATCCAATCCAAAAAACAAGCGCCAAAACCAAAAAGATCATTACTAATTTTAAATAATAATCCAAAACATGTTTATTGCTTTTTGTAGCATTACTGTTATGCTCAGTTTTAACAGTATCTATTACTTCATCTTTTTTTTCGTTTTCTTCTTTTATTTCATTCATAAAAAATAAATATACTAAACTTTCTCTAATTACTTATACTAATTCTTGGATTCTGCTTTCCTCGATACTTTAAAAAATATTTAATCGCACTACTTATATGAACCCAGGTCAATTTATTAAAAAATATAGAATAAAAAAATCCATTTTTTCCGCTTCCTTTTCCGTGATAATGAAGCATTTCAACCAAAGGATAATAAATCACTCTGTATCCGTTTTCCCAAAATCTTCTGCACCAATCCACATCCTCCATGTACATAAAAAATCTCTCATCCATTGGTCCAACTTTTTCAAAAATCTTTCTTGGTATCAGCATAGCTGAACCCATAAGCCAATCCACATCCATGGGCTCTTTACGATTGTAATCCTTCATCAAAAACCATTCTAAATGTTTTCTGGCAAAAGGCAATTTTCCCAAAACAGTCCGCCTATACATAATTGTGATGGGTTTATAAAAACGAAAACAAGAATCTTGAGGAGTTCCATTAAAATTCAGCAACCTAGGACCAATCATTCCCAAGGTATTATCTTTTTTTGCATATTCTAACATTTTTTCCACTGAATTTTTTTTAACTAGGATATCTCCATTTAAAATCAAAAAATAATCACCCGAGCTATTTTCAATTCCAGTATTAACCAATTTCTTAAAGCCAACATTTTCAGTAAAAGAGAAAAATTTTACTGTCGGAAATTCCTCTCTCATCATCATTTCAGTTACTTCTTCCGTAGCACTATCGGCTACAATTATCTCATACTCTATATTTTTCACATTATTCAAAATAGAATTAATGCAAAGCTTTAAAAGATCTGGGTTTTTGTAATTAGTAATAATAATAGAAAGGTCCATGGGTTGATACATCTCAATTTAAGGCTTATTTTTTAATATTCTATTTATTCTCTCCTGTTGCGGTCGTGGTCGTTACTGGAAATATGTTACTAAACATTTGATTAATTGAGTTATAATTATCCCCTATTGGAAGAAGAATATATCCAGTTTCTTTAGTTTCTGTCGGGTTATAAAGCAATCCTTCTTGGGAATTTTCCAATACTTTTTGAATTATTTCAGGATTTTGCATACCTTTTTCCAACTCATAAAGTTTTTTCATTTCCCACAGCTCAAGATCGGTTTTTAAGTTATTTCCCAAAGCGCTAGCTATAGCGTTAATTTTTTCAAAATCAGTCAATGTTCCAAGAGAAACGGCTTTTTCTTTAATTTCCTGAATAATCATTTGCTGTCTGCGTGCCCGCTGGAAATCACTTGACGTAACTCTGGAGCGTGCGTAACAAAGAGCTTTTTCACCATTTAAAGTTTGTGTTCCGGCGGGAAGCTTAAAATCACCTCCGCATTCAACATTGGGATTTGTGCAAAGTTTATAAGTTGCCGCAACATATTTAGAGCCATCTTTACGAGTATGATATTTATATTCAAAGTTTCCAGTTGGCTTGGTAAATGTATAGGAATCACAAACCCGCTCTTCATTAAATTGCATTGCTTCCTCAAAAGGCTGGTCTAGAGTTACTTCAATTCCGCCAATAGCATCAATTAAATCAGTGAAGCCCTTAAAATTAATCACAGCCGCATAATGAACTTCCTGTCCGATTATTTTTCCCACCACTTCTTTCATGCCCGAAATCCCAGCATTTTTTCCATCTTGCTGTCCGAGCGCATATACTGCGTTAATTTTGCTCTTAGATCCTGAGTTGGGATTGTCAACATACAAATCACGAGGAATGGATAAAAAAGCAGCTTTATTTTCAAGAGGTTTAACGCTGAGAACTATAATTGTGTCTGCCAGCGTTCCGCCTCCAGGGACATTTTCTCCTCTCATTCCCAAAAGCAAAATATTAATGCGCCCCTCTTTTTCACCTTTTAAATTATTTTCTACTCCCGGCAAAGATTTAGCGATACTGCTAAAAATCCCTCCTTCAGTAGAAATCTTACCCAAAAATCCGCCTGTTTTATAAAAAATAGCTCCAACAACTAAAAGAAAAACGATAATAATTATAATAATTATTTTTTTCTTCTTACTTCCCTTATCACTCGCAACTTCCTTAAAATTTCCCATCTTGTTTCGACTAAAAAAATTCATAAATTTACGCTACTCTATTATTTATTAAACGAATTAAAAAGATTCAGCATTTTTTGAGCTGACTCCTTCCACGAAAAAAGATGATTTTTGATTAAGCCCAGCCCAATCAGATTCTCTCTTTTTTTCTTATCAACACAAATATTATATAACATATCTGATAAATTATCAATACTTTGAGGGTCAAAATACATATCTTCTTCCACTCCCACCTCTCGATGAGGAGAAATATCAGAAGCTAAAACTGGCACACCCTGACTCATAGACTCTAAAATCGGTATTCCAAAACCTTCATAAAAAGATGGAAACACAAAGACCTCCGCCATCTTGTATACAATTGATTTATCTATTGTATCGATAAACCCAGGAAAACAAACTTCTTTGCTTAGCTTATTCACCGCCAAGGCTTCGTCAATTTTTTTATCAAAGTTATGAGCTCTTCTATTACCAGCCAAAACCAGTTTCACACCAGGAATCTTGCCCCTTATTTTACCGTAAGCATTTATCAAAAGTGGAATATTTTTTCGAGGTTGTAGGGTGCCTAAATATAATATAAATTTTTCTGGCAACTTATATTTTTCTTTAATCATTTGTTTTACCTCTTGGTTAAATTCTCGCTCAACAATATTTGTCGAATTAAAAATCACTTCTATTTTAGATTCAGCTACTTTATAATATTTCAAAATTTCATCTTTGGTAAATTGACTCACGGCAATTACCTTATCCGACCTCTTGATACTCCTGGGTATAAGCAAGTCCAAAAAAAATAAATCTTTCCTTAAAATCATATCGCGATAAGCCTTAAAAGAAACATCGTGAATATGCGTTACTACTTTCACGGCTTTGGGAATAAAAAAGGGCAAGATATATTCAGTATGGAAAACATCAATTTTATTTTTACGAAAAAAAATCGGCATCGTCCAAGCTGCCCACACAAATTTATTTTTAGCTTTCAATGAAACTACTCGGGCATTTTTTTTATCACTCAAGTTTAAATCTTTGTTTATATTTTCTAAAACTTTTTCATCATTGGAATCGGTAAGCAGTAAATACTCATTTATTTTATCCAGCTCCAAAATATTTTTAGTCAATTCTAAGACTACCACCTCACTGCCGGTTCTTTGCTTACCAATATTTCTAATATCAATTGCAATTTTCATTTATAAATATTCCTTAATTCTTAAAATTACACCCTCTAAATTGTTGTTTATTTCATTATTCCAAAATCTCAAAACGTTAAATCCTTTGTTTTCTAAAAATTCAGTTCTTATTTTTTCCTTTTCTCCACTAAATTCTTTTTTGTGTTGCCAACCATCTATTTCTATAATCAGACTCTTCTCCTTACAATAAAAATCTACTATATAATTATCAAACGAATGTTGCCTTCTGAATTTATAACCTAATTGATTTCCTTTAATTCTGGACCATAAAATAATTTCTTGAGGAGTTAAGTTTTTTCTCAATACTTTTCTTAATTTCTTTATCCTCTCCCTCTTGTACTCAAGGGGGAGATGTCCAACAGGACAGAGGGGGTTTCTAAATCTTCTCGTTGTCTCCATAAAATTTAAACTTATTCAAACCCCTCCGCCCTACGGGCACCTCCCCTTCCAAGGGGAGGAGAGGATCTTTAATTTTTAATTAAAGAAATTCCCATCCACACCCATAAAAATCCTAACATAATTCCAGCATTAAATAAATTAGGAATAATTATTGCTACCGAACTCAATACCACAAAAAGATAGAAAAAATCCATCCCGCTATCTTGGCGCAAAAATTTACCTTCTCTTATTTTTTTAAAGAAAAATAACTTTCCTCTTCCCAAAATATATCCTATCAAAATTAAAAATGAAATTATCCCAAAGATCCCTGAGCCCAGCCATATTTCCAGAAAAATATTACTAGAATTCAATCCTGCCCCTCTTTCGTCTTTCCCTAAAATTTCAGAAATATTTCCCCAACCTATTCCAAAAACTAAATTGTTCTTTATTTCGTCAAAAGATTTTACATAAATTTCTTGACGGATACTTACATTGGGATCTTTGCGATATATTTTTTTAATTATACTCCCAGCCAGCATCTCTCTTTCTATGTCTTCAAGATTAATGTGCTTGCAATCATATGCATTCAATTCAACTACATCACCAATGGGGCTTGGAATTTCTATTTCACTTTGGCAAGCAATAGTTATTTCTTGCTCTCCCGAGGCAGTGCTTTGAATTCGATTGTTAAGTTGAAAATTAGTAAGGTTAAATAAATATACTAACGCCACAGATAATAAAATAGACGCGATAAACATAAAAAATAATTTCGCATTTCTTTTTAACAAGAGATATAAAAGCATTCCAAATGTAATTAATACCGTTCCCAACCAAGCGCTTCTGGCCACAGTCAATATTAAAGCTACCCAAGTTAGAATTATTAAAAACCACACAAAACAACTATATCCAAACATAAAAGTTTTTACTCCCAACTTCAATAATTTCATTTTGCAATAAAAATTGTAAGCTACCACATACAAAACACTCAAAAGAAAAACCAAAAAAATACCCAACCAATCAGATTCACTAAAAGTTCCATTGGCTCTGCCAGGCATAACCTCAAAATGATTTCCGCCTCTCATAAATTGCCAATTTTGCCAAATTGAATAAATAACCACTACAAAAGATGATGTTAGAAAAAAAGGAACTATTTTTTTAATATCCTCCAAATTTCTAATAAATATTCTCACTAAAAAATAAAGCAAGGCAAAAGATGTGATAATTATCGAATGTTTAACAGCTAGCTCAACATTTAAAGCATTCAAGCTTCCCAAAAATCCACCCAAAACAAATAATACCAAAATATATTCAGTCCATTGGAATTTGGGCAATTTAAAATTAAGTCTGCCACCCATATGGCGAATTCCAACTGCCAGAAAAGTCACAAGTCCCAAAAGTTGATACGGACGAATTGATAGTCCAATATCCTCAGGAGCTAAATTTATATTTTCCAAAGCGATTGTCCCGATAAAAAACAAAAAACTCCAGCCTGGCCGATATAATGCCAATAAAAAGGTAATGCCAGCTACAAATAAAAAGTCCCCTATATTTTTTAAAGGTAAAAATCCAACATTATTTGCAATAATCAGAAATATAACCAATGCAATGTTAAATACTAGAAGATAATACTTAAGAGTGTTGATTCTATTGACAATTTCTTTAATTTGTGCCATCATATGTTTGTATTTATTTAAATAATTTATTTCAAAAAAATCAGGTTTAGGAGGTTGCAATGAAAGAAGGAGTATCAACTAAAACCGCCGAAGAAAATGCAAGAAAAAAAAGAATAGATATGATAGAAATTGTTGGATTGATCTCAGTAATGATAGCTCTTTCTTCATTTGTGGCAGCTTCGGTGATAGAAATTTTTAGGGGAACCCTTTCAAATCCTACCAACGACGCAATTGAACTTGTTTACAATTTTTCCCCTTGGAGCTGTGGTCTATTGATGCTCTGGGGAATTGCACTCACAACAATATTGTCTTGCATAATGCTTATTACATGCGCTCAGCATAAAAAATAAGTCCAAAACTCTGCCGAGGCAGCCTGGAAAATTTCAGGCTGTCCTCTTTTTTTAATTTCATATTTCCCATTTTTCTCCTGCGATTAATAAATGCTATGTCTTCGCGAAAAAATATTGTACTCAGTATTTTTGTGGCGATCCAGGATACTTAAAAAATATTACAAATTCTAGATTGTCGCAAAAATTAAAATTCAATAAATTTTTCCCAAGAAAAATTCCTAGCTTGCTCCCTTGCTTTGATAATATTACCCTCTCTTAATTCTTTATTGTTTAAAATTTCCTCTATCTTATTGGCGACATCCTCTTTGTTATTTGGATCAAAAAACACTGCGCTATCTCCAATAACTTCATCCAAAGAAGAATTGCTTGATGTAACTATCGGCACACCCACATTCATCGCTTCCAAAAGTGGCAATCCAAATCCCTCATATAAAGATGGGTAAACAAAAACACTGGCATTTTTATAAATCGCCGGTAAATTTTCCTGAGACACAAATCCCAATATTTTTACCTTATCTTGAATTTCCAATTCTTTAACTATTTTTTCCACATCAATAATAAGCGGGGCCAATTGAGGCATCAATTTTCCTGAAATCACCAAATCGGGAATATTTTTATTTTTATCTAAAAGCAATTTATACGCATAAATTAAAGTATCTATATTTTTGCGCTTATCCAATCCTCCTCCAGAATAAATATAGCCAGGGGTTAATTCGTATTTTTTTAACACTGCTTGCGAATCAAAATCAGTCACTTCTTTTTTATAAATAGCATCAACATCAATATATTTTACAACAATTTTATTTTCTTCTATTTTGAAATACTTGATCAAATCATCCTTGGTGTTTTGACTTACGGCCACAATCCTGCTTGCTTTTTTTATTGCTTTCTTAGTCAAAGACCAATAATATTTTTTTCTCCAATTATTAACATACTCGGGAAATAACTCTGGAATAATATCGTGCACCACCATCGTGTGATTAATTTCTTCTGATAAAATTGTGGGGCATTGGTAAAGAGAAATAAGAGACTCACAGCCATCCTCTTTTATACGTTTGGGCAATAAAAATTTTTCCCAAATAATTTTGCGCACCAAATCATCTCTTTTATAAGAAGGTAAAAAAACTTTCTTAGTAAAATTTTTAGGCAAATCCAAAATCAGATCTTCTTCAAGATATAAAACAAATTCATCGTTTTTGTTTTTATCGCCCAAAGCTCTGAGATAATTAAGGGTAACCTCCCCCATTCCACTTCCCGGCTTTCTGGCAAAAGACGCATTAATACCTATTTTCATATATTTAAATTATATCATCAAAATAAAATTTATTCCATCTGAATTATAAAGACCCAATCTTCATTGTAAAAATTGAGCCTTTTATTTTTAAAAAATTTATTCAAGATTGCACTATTTTCAAATTCCTATTTCACACCAAAATTCACCTCTCGGTAATTTCCTGCCCTATCATAAGCCCTGACTATAACAGTTTGAGCTTCTTCTTTGATCTTATCTGGAATAATATAAAAATCTTCATATTGCTTTTTCCATTTACGAATAATGTGACCATTTCCATCCAGAATTTTGACTTTATAATAATCTATTTTTGTTTCTTTATCACTGGCCTGGAAGGCTATTCTTTCATTTCTAGTTACTTGATGAGAACTGTTCTTTTGATTATAGACTTCGTTTTTAAAAATAGGATCCTTGGTATCTACTTTTACATTATATTCCTTGATATCTCTAAGGGTATTAAATTCATCGTAGAATTTAATTTTTATTTTATAATTATGATTATGACCAAAAGAAATAGTCTTGAACCACCTACCATTACTATCTACCGATATTTCCTCATAGAACTTATCATTTTTGTAAATCTTAACTTTACCACCCGCTATTTCAGGATTATCTCCTTTAAGTTTGGCCTTATCCTTCTCCAGGTAAAATTTTATGTCATTACCTAAAGTCTCTTTTTTATTATCTATTTTTAAATCGGCATCAGTTAATTTAGTAACTATTTCTCCTTCTCTTGGAGTTATTTCAAAAGTATGAGTTGAATAAGAACCGACGTAAGTAAAGTTTAGATTTCCACTATTATCTGCCTTGCAAATATTATCTTTACAGTTTTCTCCAGTAATATTTTTTAATTCGTTGTCTATTTTAACATAATAGTAAACATTGGGAGTTGAATCTCCTACCCTATGAAAGGTACTAGATATATTATTAGCAGTCTCAGTCCATTCTTTTTTCTCTGCTGTCCAAATGATATCGGTAACATCCATGAAATCTGGCCTAATCTCATCCTCTTCGTAATTAGAAAAATTGTTTTCAGGAGTAATTGTTAGATTTGCTCCTAGGTTGTAAATTTCACTTAGATCTCTAAATTTTCCATCATTATATATTCTCGCTCCTCCCTCAATATTTATCTTATCACTTCCCATGACGTGGGGTGGCTGGTATTCATAGGCTCCGATATCAGGAGTTCCATAAATAGGGTTGCCAGCATAATCAGCAGTAAGACCAACATCTGCGCCAGAATCAATAGCTGGAGAAAGGTACCCCAATTGAAATTCAGGGGGTTGAGAAGGAGAATTAGATGAGAAAAGAGGATTCGTGATTAAAGATCTTGAATCAAATAATGAATTAATTTTCCAATCTTCTTGAGAACTATAACTTACCCCTTTCCAATACCAATTATTGGTATAATCTGCTTTATAAAAAATATTATTATTAAAATCATTATCAGTTGTATTTGAATCGGTGTGGGCATAAATATCTCTACTATTATTATTAATAAAAATATTGTTTTTTAAAATCATTCGTTGATTATCATAATTTGCAATTACTACGCCCGCATGAGATGAATTGCTATCCCGCTGACCATTAGCAATAATATTATTTTTAATTTCAACATCAGTAGCACCTCCGGCACCACCACCAATTCTTATTCCTCCAAATTTCCCCGTTGAGGGGCCTTGGTAAGTTGAGCTCCCAAAATTATCTATTATATTATTTGAAATAATACTACCATTCCCACCTTCAGCAATTTGGATACAGCCTTGCAAACAATCATGTACATGATTTCCTTTTATTGTAACATGATCCGTATTTCCAACCACTGATATTTCAGAATCCGAATCAATACTGCTTCTTCCGTTATTATACACTTCATTACCCTGAATAATAATATTACCCCCCTGGTACGAACCTATGCCACCCATATCTCCAGCATCAGTTACAAGTTTCCCATTATTATAAGATTTGCTATTTAAAATAAATCCAGATTGAGACTTCATATATATTCCAGTACTTCCGCAGTTATGAACAGATAAATTGTCATATGTTATATTTGAAGTTGTATTTTCTGCATTAATTCCAACATTAGTTACATCAACTATTTCTATATTTCTAACTAAAATATTTTCGCTATCTCCAGATATTTTAATTCCCAAATCCCTATATTCATTATTATCTGGCCTACCACCAGGATCCGCAATGAGAAAATTCTCTACAACAATATTACTAGAATTGTCAATCAAAATCCCATATGGCCTAGCTCCAACTAAGATATTTCCAGGATTGCCAGAATCATTACGCAAATAGAAAGTATTTGCCCCTCCGATTGCGTTCCAGTAAAAATAATTATTTTCTAAGTCATCAAAAGGCACCAAATTATCATACTTATAATGTTTTTCTGATCTCAAATCGGTCTTAGCCCCGAAAGACTCATATACATCATTTCTGTAACCTCTCCAAGTATGAACACTACCCTCATTAGATCCTCGCACAAAATAAAAATCATCATAGTAAACAACACCCTCTTCTCCTATAGCATTACCGTATAAGTAAATATTCAGAGCACCATTTTCACAGTTTGGCGGATTATAATTAAAAGTTATTGAATATTTAGTCCATTCCGAAGAAGATATTGTAAAAAGATTAGATGAACCACCCCAAGATCCATCGCTTTGGAGGTAGTAATATTGACCACCCAATAATCCAAATGTTCTCAATTGAACTCTGGTATCCTGACCACTTTCACGTTTTGCATAAAATTCCAAATAATATTGCTCATTGCACACAATGGGATTTATATTACTTCTTTGCACTCTCGGCTGGTTAACTCCATCAGTATAAAGTTTAAGACTATATTTTCCAGACATAACTTCCGTCGATGATGCTTTCGCATACGAACTTCCTCCAGAATATTCAGCCCAAGAAATAAAATCGTCATTAGGATTTGATTCTGTAAAAATTTCAAATCCTCCATTTTTTTCAAAAGGAGAAATTTTCCACCAATTATTATAATAATCTGATTTTGAGATTTTTGGCGCATTTCCATCCCCATATGCTCCAAATGTTATAGGATTTCCTTCACTTCCCGAACTAGGGATAATAAGTTGTTCTCTCCAAGTTTCCCCTCTCTTAAATAAAATATTGTCACCTGAATTAAAAGTTGAATTATTTACTTTATCTATAGTTTGCCAAGCTTCATCCTCTGTTATTCCTGAATTTAAATCGCTTCCACTTGTGGCGTCTATATAATAAGTTGCCGCGCTTACCTCTTCAATCATCGCAAAAAATCCCCAAAGGAAGAAACTGAGGAAAAATACTTTTTTAAAATTTCTTTTTAACATTTTCAATTTATATTTAATGTTTTGTTTTAAGATATTAAATACTTTTAATATTTAAATTTAATGAACTTATATTACCAAAAAATACAACAAGGTGCAAGAATAAAAAACATACAACAGTTTTAATTAACTTGATATAATATGAAAGATGTATACTATAAATATGGAGGATTTAAAATGAATGGTTTTAATTTCCAATATTCAATATACATTCAATAATCAGTAGATCAGCATTCAATTGTAATATTGAAATATTGAATGAGTATTGTTTATTGATTATTGGATATTTTACATACTTATGACAAAAAAATTAAACAAAATTAAATTAGTCCTAGCCCCTATGGCTGGCTTTACGGATAAAGCCATGCGTCAGATTTGCCAAGAACTCGGAGCAGATATTACTTGGAGCGAAATGGTGAGCGCCGAAGGAATTTTTCGAAATGAATCAAAAGATAATAAATCTTTGGTTTTAGCAGAAAAATTTAGCGACCAAGAAAAAAATTATTGGGTGCAAATTTTTGGCAATAACCCTCTATCCATGGGCGAATCTGCTAAAATGGTCCAACAAAAGATTAAACCCTTGGGCATAGACATCAATCTAGGTTGTCCTGTTAAAAAAGCTCAGAAGGCTGGCTACGGAGCAGTACAAATGGGAAAAATGGACGAGGTGGTAGAAATAATCAAAATTATTAAAAAATCCAGTCAACTTCCATTGTCCCTGAAAACCAGACTTGGGTTAAGAAATCCTGAGGAAATTTTGGACTTTGCACCACGCTTGGAAAAAGCTGGAATTAATCAGTTAGTTGTTCATGCTCGCACTTTTCCAGGAATGTTCCACGCGAAACCCGACTGGAAGATTGTCAGAAAATTAAAAACTATTTTAACCATTCCCATTATTTATAATGGCGGAATTAAAACTCCCGAAGATGCTAAATTTTATTTTGAAAAAACCGGATGCTCCATTCTAATGATTGGACAGGCTGCGATCGGCAACCCTTGGATTTTTAGAGAAATAAAAGATTTTTTTGAAAATGAAAAGTTTACTCTGCCTACTTTAGCAGAAAAAAAAGAAATAATTTTAAAACATGCCAAGCTCGTAAAAAAATATTATAGCGAAAGAGGTTTCGTAACTTTCCGACCCCAATTAGCCGCCTATCTCAAGGGTCATCCGGACGCGGCCAATCTTCGCCACCAAGCGGTAAGGATAAATAGCTTAGATGATGTTAAAGAAATTTTAAAAGAAATGTAAAAAAATTAAACAATTCATAAAAATTAATATTCTGTCATTTTCCGCGTATGCGGAAAATGACAGATTTTCTTATTCCTTGTCATATAAATTATATTTATAATTAAAATTTATACACATCAATATACTAGCATATTGATGTGCTGTAATAATACTATTTTTATTTTATAAAATATTTTAAATAAAATAAGGATTTGTGAGAAACGTTTGTCTCGCAAATCCTTATGGAAGCGGTAAGGCGATCAAGCAGCCGCTGCACGCTCGTTAATCTTTAGTTTATGCTTTAAAAAAGCAATTCCAGTTTCTGTTGCCAAAACGGGCAAATGAGAGCATTTCAATGACTGAATAATTGATGCATCTGACCCTGACTTTCTAGCCCACTCCTCAGCTGAACAGTCGCAATTTTTTCTACAACAACTTTTAAGTTCAGCAAATTGCGACTCGAAAACCATAGCTTGAGCAGAAGGAATTTCCACGAGTCTTCCCCCTACCATCAGTTTAATGGGGGGGAACAATTTGTTTTGCATGAACTCAATGACAGCCGTTTGTTGCGCCAAGGAGAAATTTTCATCATCCATTATTCCCAAAAATTCTCTTGCCCACCGCTCGACTTCATTTTTATCTTCTTCGTTCATACTCATATCTTTCTCCTTCAGTGATTTCTAAGAGAGTTGGGGCAAGGGAATTTTTCTTTAATATAAAGTAGCCCCTTGGATGTAGCCAGGCAATCAAGCCCCGCCCTTCTCAATTCGTTAATTGCAAGGCTTTCATGCGCAAGTGCCTTTTCTAACCATGCATAAATTTCTTTATCTCCACCCAACCTCTTCCGCAAATCTTGAAACTGAGATTCCAAAGTATTCATATCAATCTCCCTCCTGTTGATAATAAAAAACAGTAAAAACAACTAAAAAAATAGTAAAACATTCTTAGATAAAATGCAATATAAAGCATTAGTCATCAGTCAACAGTCATCGAGTCACAGTAAGAACAATCAATTTAAAATTTGCCAATACCTTATAAACCTTATAAACTTTACAACTTTACAAACTTCTATTATATATTTATCCTCTTAAGCTCTCTTCTCAGTTCTCGATAATCAGGAATTATTTCTGAAACCAGAAACCAAAACTTTTTGGAATGATTTAGTTGATCCAAGTGACAAAGCTCATGCACAATTACATAATCCATTATTTTCACGGGGAGATAAACTAACTTATAATTAAAATTAAGATTTCCATCTCTGGTGCAACTCCCCCATCTCGTTCTTTGAGATCTGATTGCAATGCGCTTAAATTTAAAGCCATACAAATCTCCAAAATAATAAACTCGATTCTCGATTATTTTTCTGGCCCTCTCTTTTTCTTTTTTATACGTTTTTTTGTCCATGGCCGGACGCAAATCTAGAGTTGTTTTTTTTAGTTCATCTATTTTCTCGATAATCCAATCTTTTCTTTCCTCAACAAATCTCTCCGCCATCTTTAAACTTGCTCTATTGGGAATAGACACTAAAATTTTAAGGTGAGAATTTTTTTCGCACCCTAGCTCATTATCAAAACAAGGTCTAATGCTTAGCCTCAAATTTTTTGATAATTTATATTTTTTGATTTGATAATTTATTTGTCTTCCAGATATAATTATTTCTTTTTGCATAAATTGATAAAATGAATTATGAATTAAGTATTGTGAATTATGTATAGTATTTATACTTTAAAAACTTTATAACTATTTCCTGCATTCTTAAGTTCTTAGTACCCTCTACGAGCTACAAGCTAAAACCTACAAGCTAAAATTATTTTACCACAAAAAAAGAAAACCCCGCCTTTTATCGCGGGGTTTAATTATTTTATATGCTTAGACGAGGCAGTGCCTCATCTCTACTAATTTTCTGTTTCAGCCGTTTCTTCATTTGAATATTCAGAAAATCCCTTGTCTTTACTTTTTCTAACTACGACCTTAAATTTGTATTTGGTATTTTTAGAAAGGTTATCAATGGTAATCTCCGCTTTTCCGCTCTTACTGAGAGTTTTAGTAAAAGTTCGAGTTTCAACTTTATCCGTATCTTCATTTTTTACTCTCACTTTAATTATAACTTTTTTCTTTTTTAATTTAGTTGAAGTAACATTTAAAATAACCAAAGAACTATTTTCATCTTTTATGCTAAGTGTTGGATTATAATCAAAAGTTCCTTGTGCATTTATTTTTACCTCATCAGAGTAATCGGAATAATCTCCATCAGATGATTTCTTTACGGCTACCTTAAATGAATATTCATTGTATTTAGTTAAACCATCAATTTTAATATCAACTTTTCCGTTTTTGCTTAGTTTTTTTTCAAAAACTTTAATATCATCGCTATCAGCATCAATATTCTCAACTTTTATCTTTATCTTTACATCCTTTCTTTTTAGGTTAGTAGAAGTTATCTGTAAAGTTGCAGATGTGCTTTTTATCTTCTTGATCTTTACTGTTGGCGTATAATCATTACTTACCGCTTGCACTCCTCCAAAAGAGAATCCAAAAGCTAGCGCAAAAATTATCATAGATAAAATTGTTTTTTTTATAATTGATTGCATATTTTTTGTTTTTTTAAAATAGATTACCTAACTACCCCATTATAATATGACTTTAAAAAATTAACAAACAAAACATAGTTTTTAAAGTTTATAAAGTTATAAAGCTCATAATTCATAATTCTTGATTCATAATTCATGCACTTCTTGCCTTAATTCAAATTTATTGATATTATTTTTATTGTGATTAATTTCACAAAATACGGAGAGGTGGATGGGGTCCCGCCAAAGGCGGATAAACTCCAACACCACACATTTTTATATGGTTTTCAGTTTTAAATCATATAAACAAAAATTTAATACGGAGAGGTGGCTGAGTGGTCGAAAGCGGCACACTGCTAACGTGTTGACCCCTTAATAAGGGTCCCAGGGTTCAAATCCCTGCCTCTCCGCCCTTGGTTCGCCGAAGCTTTAGCGAAGGCGACTCTTAGTTCGCCATAGCCCTTAGCGAAGGCGACTTTCGCCTCGCTGAAGCTCGGCTTCGGCGCGACACAACAGTCCGCCAAATGTCTGTAGACATTACTCCCTGCTATTGACTAATTTTAATTTATGTGATATAAATTGATTTAGTTATTAGTAAAAGTTTTTTCACAAATATGCCCATCAAGTATGGGATTTTTAATTTCCAAAAAAACAACCCGGGAGAAACGATGAAAATCACAAATAAAAGGTTAACCCTTACCCACGACTATTATTTACTACTCCTGGCAAGTATTCCAAATACATCAATACACCTTGCAGTAATAATATCCGAAAAAGATTGGTGTAATCATCAGGCAAAAGATACGAAAAATGGCACAGTAAAGGGGTGCCTGGAGTGCGTAAAAATCGCCCAAGGAGAAGAAGGTCAAGATTTAAATTTTACCGATGCCGATAGCTTCATAATAAATGATGATTTTGGCAGATGCTGGACTTTAAAAGCTGGCGAATTAACATTAACTAAAATTGGCTCCTCAACCTTTCTGGGGGAAGAGTCAAAAATCAACCTAGCGGTGATTTATTCTTCTTTTTAAGAAATAGTAGTACATTGAGATTTTTCTTAACGGCTTGCCTATCACTGAGGTAAGCCGTTTTCTAATTTCAATTTATTGCATATTT